>JAYZAC010000066.1:0-5263 GCA_036339875.1 bacterium
ATTCATGTTAATCAGGTTTATGTAGTATTCCGATCTCGGCTTAATCCAGTCGAATTTGCTTCTGGTCCCGAAAGTCTGGAAGTTAAACTCTTCAAACATTCTGAAATTCCATGGGATGAAATAGCCTTCAGTTCAGTTGAATGCGCCTTAAAAACCTATATTGATGATTTCTCTAAAGGTCAAAACAAAACACACTGGAATTCCTATAAAAGGCCTGATCATACATCGCAATAAACTGGTTCAACTTGAACGAAAGAGTTCGTTTTGAAACACGATTAATCTAATAATTGTAGCTATCATAAGCACTGATCGTGGCATGTACCTTGCGTTAAATAATTTATTCGCTAGGAGAAAACCATGCAAATAATCAATAAAATTAAACATAACTTCTTAAACAATCAAGCGAGAAAACTTTTAATACAATCTTATGCTTTACTATTTTCTGCAGCTCTAATCATGTCAATTGTTTCGTATATTATTGCAGGATACATAGGACTAGTAATAGCTGTTTTAATGCTTGTTCAGGTCTGCATACGAACCTTGAAAATTCCTATCTCTGAAACCTTATCAAAATTGCGGGCAACACCATTAAATTTTACTCGTTTCGCTAACTTATACCAATTACAAAGTGCTTTGCTTACTAATGCAAAACTGAAATCAATCCCTCAGTTATATAGTATGCCTAGTAATTCCATGAATGCTTTTGCCATTGGTACAGATAACGCTTCAGCAATAGTATTTACTGAAGCAATGTTAAATAGATTGGATACCCGTGAGATCGGTGGAGTCTTGGCCCATGAAATTGCACACATTAAAAATCATGATCTGATTTTAATGAATATTAGTAATGCTCTATGGAGATTTACTCATAATCTGTGTCAGTTATCTCAAGTTTTAGTACTGCTGATGATACCTTTAATCTTTTTCGGAATACTCCAAATGTCTTTAAGCTCGCTGCTATTTCTGTTTTTTGCACCATTCTTGGCTATATTGATTCATTTGGCCCTATCACGAACCCGTGAATTTGAGGCAGATCGCGTTGCTTCGGAGTTAAGTGGTGACCCTAAAGGCTTGGCAATGGCTTTGAAAAAGCTTGATTCTCAAAAGTTCAACTGGTGGAAACTATTATTTAATTACAGTCAGCATTATCAAGAACCTGAACCTGCAAATTATCTCAAAACCCATCCCCCTACGCGGGATAGAATAGATAAATTACTATCATATCCAGTTCAACAAGGAGCTTATTGGAGGGTACTACATAACTACAACCATCCGAAGGCGTTCAGGCGGTATGACAATTTTAATCATTCAATTGGACGATTAAACCAGATACTTTCACGATTTTTGTGGAATTTCAGTACTTTCAGAAGGTTTTAGAATACTGTCATAGTGAAATATTTATTCGAGAAATTGACTTTTCAATTAGCCGAAACAAATAAAATATCTAAAGCGTAATATTATTAGTTGTTATGCCGTACCCCTTAGAAATATTTATCAAATTCCTTTTATTAATAGTCTCAATGGTAAGCATAGCTCATGCTGAGGAAAGTTCATACTTCGATCGTGATTTTACGGGTGAGACGATTCCTCAATTCCGAAGTCATCAAATACATAATGCCCAAGAGCTTGACTCCCAAATTACTAAACTTCTAGCTGCACAAAAATACACCAAAGAGACTGATCGACTGATCTTAAATCGTAATTTGAACCAATGTGAGCCTTCAGTTCGAGGGTCAGCACTAATTATTGCATTTTCAGGAACCGGCTCGTATCAACCAAGATTAGCAATACTTATGGATCAATTATGCAAATCAATGGGTAACGCCATCAAACCCGATCTTCGTAAAAATATACATTACAGAGTAAATAATAAGTTTTACAGCGAAAATCAACATCTTACAAAGAAATGGTCTGGTCTGCTCGCAGGCCCTATGAACTTTCTTTGTAATAATCCTGATATACTACCTTATTCATACGATTGGTATAGCTTTCCCTCTGAAGAGACAGAGCTTTTAGACGATCCAACAAAACTGAGTATTAAAGAATTCATTAAGCTTCCAAAGGAAATAAAAGCTTCCTTCGATGCCTACCCTGTCGGTATACAGAATGCTATACAATGCACACGAAAATACTTTAACCATAAAAATGCCGTTTCAGGACAAACCAAATTAATCGTACTGTCTCACAGTTCCGGAGGAAGATCTGCTATTAAATATTTAGAACAGTTAAAAAATCTGCATAATCCACTCACTGGAAATAAAATTATTAAAGCCGATCTTGTTTTTACTATTGACCCAGTCAGAGAAGCTCATGAAGCGATCGCTGAAGCTTTGTCTCAGATGGCTGCCAACCCAATCAAAAAAGCCTATAATTTTTTACCCGTAATTCCTGATGTTAAAGTTCATCCGATATATGTTTGGTCTCGACATCAAAAAGAGTCTCTATATAAAACCTCAAACACAATTCAACACGTTAATTTTTATCAAAAAGCAGATCAATTAGGTCTTAAAACCCAACCTAAATTTGGAATTCATGGTAGTCCAATTCACGGAGCAGACTTGAATCGTGATTTAACTTTAAAATTAGGTAAAGATGGCCATGGGGCGATTACCTATCATGCTGATCTTCTTGAACAATTCAAACACGAGCTATTAAATCTATACTAATTTTATCTAAATTAGAAAACCTAATTGTGCACCTTCGCCAATTTGAAGATTGAATCTAGATCTAACTTTAGTACTTTCACCGGCACTCAGCGAAATGTCATCCTCTCTAATGTATATCTTAATATCTGAGATGTTTGTAATCGTCCTCGTCTCATGATTCAAGACAAAGCAAGTATGCTTGTGTACACCAAAAAACTGACTTAAATCAGAATGCCTGTAGTAGGTTTCTGACGCTTTGGGTATTAGTATTTTTCTATTATCAGGCATGTGCAGATCTATAATTTCAATAACATCTTCACTGTCTTTAAGCCTATCTATCAAAGTATAATCAATTTTTTTACCACCCTTAAAAGATGTATGGAATCGATGCTCATGATAATAGCGTGAATTTGTAATCTGATCTGAATGAAACTCTGCTTCCAAAGAAATGATTGGATCTTTAGTAAAGTTAATATTTAGCGAAAGAATACTGTGCGCAATTTTGATAATATTTGGCGATACTTTTTCATAGAAACTATTTTCATTACTTACGCTATCCTCTCCACAATTACGCCCACCACTTGAAAATATAGAAATTAATCTATTATTAAAATAAGTCTTGTATCCATCATTTTGTGATTCGTGAGCTCTTAAAATCAAATCGATATCATATTTCTCACAAAAACTTATGAATTGATCTTTCGAATACCAGAATCTAACTTCAGAAGAATCTCTAAAAGCCTCATCTATGCCGTCATATGGATCAGACCATAGTATATTTTTTTTCTGTAATACACCTACAGTATCAATTGAACTGTCACTTAGTAACGTATTAAAGTCGTTGAATTCATCGCCAGCGTAAAATGAATCTCGATTCAAATTGGGTCTGGGTAAACCACCATGCATCGCGCAGATTTTAAGATTCTTAAAATTAAATAATGCAACGCTAGGCATCGAATCAAATAGTTTTGCGTATAATTTAATTAATGCTTTATCTATTCCATTTTGTTTTACATAGGCTTTGTGCTGTGGTTTTTCTGAATTAATTAGGAACGTAAGTAAATCAAAATGATGCGAATTAGGATTCGCATTCAACATGGGTGAAAAATAATTACCATCTTCATCTACTCGATAAAGTTCATGATTACCTTTTAATAAATAAATAGTATTAGGGAGGAAATACTTCAAAGAAATTATCTTGTTAATTAAACTTAGCCGATCCTTACCTCGATCAATATAATCTCCAAGAAAAATGAGACGAATATTTTCAAAGTTGTTACTGAAATCTATTGATTTAATAATCTGATCAAAACTTTGCATATCATCATGTAAATCACCAACTACATAGAAAGACAGGTCGGGATCATCAATGAATCCAATAAAGTCACCATAATTTCCGGAATATTTTAACTCACCTATCTTAGAGACTTTTTCATCGTAAATATTTGAACTATGAGATTCAATAACTCCTGAAATAGCAAAGTTAAGTGCCTCCGCATCCAATAACAACGAACCCTCACACAAATCCAAAACGAATTTTTTAGCTTCATCACTTGAAGCATACTTATTAACTAAATTGTAATAATCAACCAGACTAGAAGAATCAATTTTGTTCATTATTAAGAATTTACCTTAATTTCAAATGGAGTATTTCCAATCTTTACAACGCCTTTACCTGAAAGTTTATGAAAACGATTAGTGACATCTTCGCCGTTATACATAGTTCTATAAAATTGATAGGACTTGCCAGAACTATCTTTGGCAGACCTGGGAATCGGCAAACCTTTAATGAACCAATCTCCATTGTCATCTTTAAAGAGATCAAACTGCTTATTGTATATTTCAGAATGATTACCAAAGTTATCTTTCACTAAATCACGAGTAATTGTTTTTGTCTCAGTTACAACATGATATTTACCATTTGAATGAATTATCAAAGATCCCTTCGGTACTGGAGGATGTAACTCTTGACTCTCTGAAGAACCCTTAGATTTCGGCTTGCCGATAAATATTGTATGGACCTCTTCTATTGTAGGTCGCTCACTAGGATTGGGACTAAGCATTTGATCAACAATATTACTTATTTCTGGGGGTAGCTGCCCCTTAAACAAAGTATTTAGTGAAACGTAACCTTTCCTAATGAGAATGTCTTCATTGTAGGTATCGTTATTGATTGCGTCTTTGTATGGCTGCCTTCCTCCCGTGAGCAAAGTATATACAATTTGACCCATGCTAAATACATCTGAATAGAATCCAACCGATACATTTTTTACATGTTCAGGAGATTTCCAACCATCAGTTCCAGCAGGTCTATACAAATTAAGATCGGGAATTATGCAATGATCAAAATCTATAAGCTTAATACTAAATCCGATAGATACCTTGTCATTGTTTACGACAAAAAATTGCTTTGGCTTTAGATCGGAGTGAACTATCCCTTTTTGATGAACTAATTTAAGAATACCCATAGCAACTTTAGCTATATGTATTCTAGTTTTAAAGTCTGGTTTTTTATTGTATATATATTCATTTAAATCGCAGCCTTCTTCAAAACTTTTAGCATGAAAATGAACATCTTTAAACTCAAAATATTCATAATTCTTTTCAACAATACTCGT
>JAYZAC010000067.1:0-7593 GCA_036339875.1 bacterium
CGTGGTTGATGTCAGAGATATATCATCCCAGTCTATTGAGGTCCAACTTACGGTTTGTTCCACGAAGTTATTTCCGGGATCAGCTACAATAGGAGTGAAGTCAACGGGTATTATAGTTTCGGATGGTGATACTAGTACTGAACCCGGTGCGCGTGCATCAATGTTATTATTGAATGCAGCCAGACTGAGTGCCACCTGCAGATTTACGCTTTGTAAATCTTCATCCTCTATTCTAATTAAACGTTCAAAATTACTATCTTCCAAAACGATAAATGGATTTGTTTGGGTGATTGGATCTAAAGTAAGGTTTCTTTTTTCATCCCCAAACAAGATTACAGGAGCATCATTTGTTGGCTGTACATTGATTCTATATGTTTGATCACGACATGAATTGAGAATAACGTCGGAAGGATTATTACTCTGAGGATCTCTGATGCAAGCTCTTACAACAATCTCATGTTGCTTAGAGCCTGTTCCAATAACATGTTCCTGATTTGGATTCCAAGTTATTGTGGCAGTAGTTGCCGTGGTGTTGTCGATATCTGACTGGATACTCATATCACCAATAGGGTCTGGAAATTTGATAATTTCGAAATGGAAACCGTCCCAGAAATCAGGATTTTTATCTACTTTATTGAATACTGCGACTTCCAAGATAAAAGGCTGATCCTCAGTAGCGATTGGGGTTTGCACTGAGCTTATCGGATTGTTGACCAAATTACTACTTTCGCGAGTAGCGGGATCATGTGTTAATGGGTCCACAAAAACTGGCGGGTCTGCCACATCAATCACTTGAAAACTTAAAACTTTAGTATCAGAAGTTTCGACCCCCGTGGCCGCGATACTATTCAAAACTTCTAATTCCATTGTAACGACTTGGGGAACACACACCGACTCAACGTTAGGTTGAACCCAAAGCGGTACACTACACAATGGACTTCCTACCACGCCCTCGGCCACATTTACATAATCAACAACTGCGGGTAGACCAGTTAATGAAATGAAAGACTCCTCAGATGATATAGAGTTTTTGAATACAAATTGATTTGCTACAAAGCTTGATAAAGATGAATCAGCTGCTTTAATTTTAATATCGTTGATCGATTGATTCTCCTCATCTTTCACCATTTGTTTAATTTCTGTTTGTATTCCCTCGTTGATTTTTACTGTTGTAGTCTTGTGTACGGAACCGTCAGATTCGAAGAGTTGTACATTTGATGAAAATAAAGCAGTAAATTTTGGAGGTTCATCGACGGATAAAACATTGATTCGAAAGTCCAAAGAATTTGTTTTTTGCTGACAATTTTCAATTAATTCTATGTCTGCGGGGCAGTTGGCAGTAACGACTGTAATCAGTTTATTCTCTTTGGTGACTGCTACCCCCGCAGGTTGGCTCTCATCGGTGTCTTCTGATCTTGGTTGCCAGCGTATGCGGGCGCTTCGGTAAGTTGAACCTGCTGTGTAAGTTAGGGGAACAATAGGGTCCGGAGAAGTGGCTAAGATATCAAAACTCGCGTTTTCGTATAGAAAATTAAAATTTTGAGGGTTGTGGTATGGACTCTGAATTGGATCAATGTCATAAGCATGAACAAAGAATTCTACAGTGACATCCTCGGTAGCATCGATAGAGATTGTCACAAGTTCTTGCGAGCTTATGGAATCTGTACTCAGTGGGATACTAATTACTGCTTCTGAATTATTTGGATTGAAAAATGGTTTATCATTTTGATCTAATATTTCAATTCTGAAAGTATAGGTAGTCGGATTTGTTAAACCTGTCGGATCAGTAGTTTGTATTTTGAATTGTTGTATCAGTAAAGCATCCTCTTTAAGAGGTGTACCTGCTAAGCGTAATCTGTAATTATCCCGAGGTGTTACATTTACGGTCGTCATCCAAGCGGGTGCTTCAATTAGTGTTAACGTAGGATCGTTTGCTCCAGTGGGGCTTTCGTCATCAGTTGCGGTGAATTCTATTTGTATCGGTTGACCTTGTTGCGCCTTAAATAGAATGCTTTGACTAATACCTTCTCTAAACTCCTCAAAAAAATCACTATCATTTTCAACTGTAACAAAGTTAGGTCGGGCGTAAATATCAATTGCAGGGAATTCTCCGGTTCTTAGTCCTTGGGTATTTACACTTATGATTTCAGGCGGATCTTGAACAGTTGTAACAGATAGAATTATGGACATATCCTCGCTAGGTAGGCAAGAGGGGTCAATACATGTATCCGTACCCTTCCCATCTGTTGCTCGAAAGGTCAATAAATTTTGATTTGGATAGGCGTTACCAAGAGGTTGCCATTCAAAAGCTGAAATCGAGCTCTTAGTTCTGACCGTAGTAGCTAATATGGAACCGCTATTTGGGTTAATATAATAATCGATAGGTTGAGGAGATTTGAAATAAAATTCTTCATTAAATTGAGGTATGTCCGAAGAAGTTGTACCACCTTCCGGTGTGATACTACGATATGTGTAGAAGATCTGATCCTCCGAATCTTTTTCAGTTCCACACATTATGAATTTTGATAACTCATTTTCAGGAATTGATAGCGGAACGCTACTGTTAGTTCTGCAGAAAAACTGTTCTTGTGAAGTTCCAATTACAGTACATACATTTTGAGGTTCCGTACTAAACGGATGAGGTAAAAAAGTACGATCGTTAACCCAGCAAATACCCTTAAAATCGGATGGTGTATTACTTTTCTTGGGTCGGATAGTGATTGGTTTTGTGATTTTGGTCTTAGGATCTCTAGCTTCTAATAGTAGTACTTGGTTACCTTCTAAGCCAAAATCGTTTCCTGGGATTACATTCAAGTTGACATTTATAACCCCATCAATCGGGCTCAACTGAGGTAGAGTAGTTCCTTCGATGGCTGTGGCGGATGAATTTAAATAAATCCAAGGTGGTACTGCTTCACCAGATATCATTCGTATACTCACGTCTAGTGCATCTACGTCTCTGATAGTGATACTGGTTGTAAAGGTAGAGTCACCCTCTGATACACTATACTCATTTGCGGCTTGAATTTGGGGAGGTCCGTTAATAACGAAATTTACCGCAGCCGTTGTCTCTTTGCCTGCAAAATCTCTTACCGAGGCATAGATAGTATGATTAAAGCTATCGAGCCCAAATGCAAAATTCACGTTTTGTAGAGTAAAGCTAGCGGTACCAGATGTCCCTCCATCGCTAATCTTAGAAAAATAAGGTTGGGCAATGTCAGACCCAGGTAAGAGACTAAATCTTGAGGGACTAAGGAACTCTACTCGCTTGTTGAAGTAAACTCGTAATGTGCTGATATCATAACCTAGATCAACGCCCGTAGCCTGACCATTTACGAAGCTATTACAGTCACAAAAACGAACCGTTATATTAAGGTTGTCAATAACTGTGTCATCCATAACGGGCGTCACGAATTCGATTAGCGGTGGTCGTTCGTCAATACTGCCCAGCTCAGTTGGCTCATTTATATTTCCATCAGATTCAAGATCTACAAAACTTGCAACTTGAACTCCCGAGTTCGCATTTCCTCCAAATATCGAAGCCGAGACTAAATCTTCACTTTCGGCAAATTTCCCATCATTATCGACGTCTAACTCAAAAACCCTCACTACTCGACGATTTTCAATTTTAGGAACATTATTTTCGATAAGAGGTTTTTCAAATAGAACTAATGGTGCGACTTCGTCAGGTATTCCGTTACCATCAACATCAACATTTTCTTGCAGAATTAATCTTTCAGCAAGTTGCTCTGGCTTCCAATCTCTAGGGTTCCAGTCGGGCGGGTTTAGATTGGCTAGCTGTTCTAGTGTAGACTTCCATTCCTCTAATTCTTGGGTATTAGCAACTTCTAGACTTAGGTTTGAGTCATTATTGAAGTCAATTAACGCGTTGACAGTTAGATCAGATTTTTTATTTTCTCCGCCAATAGGACGATCATTGTGGGAAGGTCGAAAATAAACTTTTTTATCAATTGGTGGTACTGTGTTAATCGCTGGTCGGGTCATTACAATTTCTAAGCGATAAGTATCAGACTGATAAAGGCTTTCAACGCTATTGACCGTACCGTTAGATAGTCCACTCAAATCTTCAAATTTTGATTCAAGAATCTGAAGTTGATATTCTCCTAATCTGTCGGTGATTGTGTCATCTAGAAGTAATAGACGTTTTTGACCTAGTCCATCACCATCATCTCGAGTTGCCCATAGTTGTACTGTGACTGATGCGAGTGGATTACGTTCCTTTTGCCTCAAATCCACCTTTGCTAGGGCAAAATGAGCTCTAGATAGACTGAGCCGTGAAGTTGAATTAATTGTGTTGGTGGGAAAGCCAATAGATCCTTGTATCACAGTGGCTATGTTGGGGCTCGGGGTAGTGGGTGGTGATACTGTGGGCGGGGCTGAACCGCCATTCTGTACAGGTGGAGTAAAAATTCCCCCACTAGATGCGCCACCACCTCCGCCTCCACATCCTGTTAAAAATATAGCTAGGGTTAGGCAGACCATTGAAAGGCTTGCTAATCTGTACATTATTTTCATTCTCTTAAACCTTCAACAATAATACGATAGATAGGGTAACGCGAAACATCAGAATTTTATTTTTAGGCGCAACCAATAACTAAAAAAATTTATAAAAATGTTTTTTCTACATAGTAAAAGCACTTTAGGCCATTTCATATACAAAAGTCATTAAAAAATACCTATTTTTGTCACGTTTTATATTAACTATCGACCATCAATCCCTACTGTGTGACCCCTTTATTTAGTGATTGTAATTGTTAGAAAGTTACAAAATAATTTTCAGAGATCCACGTTTACACAAACAAAACCCTATTTGTCTGGTTTTCGTGGCATATTTAATTTTCAGTCGGCTTTGTTATTTTAGCTTCAGAAGGCTTGAAGGCTTCAAATAATGTAGTGATCCCGAAATTTAACAGATGATATGAAGACGGATTGAAACCATGCTTACTCAGGTCTGATTGCACGATTTTCTGATTTGGGAATGCTCGGATAGACTCTGCGAGATAACTGTATGCTTGTTTATCTCGTCCAAAGGCACTACTAACAAGAGGTAATATAGTGCGAAGATAAATTTGGTTACCGAATCGAATAACTGGGTTTTCGGGTTGAGTAAGTTCCAAAATTAGTAGTTGACCGCCAGGTTTTAATACCCTGAAGGCTTCTTGTAAAAACTGCGAATGAGTTGGCATGTTTCTGTACCCGAAAGAAATTGTAATCAAGTTTATAGAATCGTTTTTGAATGGAAAACAAATACCATTGCCTCGTATTAGTTCAAAGGGTACGTTATTTCGCTTGGATGTCTCAAGCATTCCGAATGATAAGTCCAATCCGATATACGTGATTTCGATGTTTGATTTTTCCGAAAAGTTTTTGAGTGTGCTTAAAATGTCGCACGTCCCACATGCCACATCTAAAACTATATCGTCTTGCTTCAAGTTCGCTCGATTGAGAAGATTTTGTCTCCAGCCATTATCTAAATTTAAAGACAGAAGCTTGTTCATAAATTGGTAGTTAGGTGCAATTTTATCGAAGTACTTTTCCAGTATTTTAGATTCTTCTATAGCCATGATCGCCCTCTGCTATGTTTGAATAACAATATGACCTATTCTCTCACAATCTTCTTTTAACTGCTTTAGCTGCTCATTAGTGTAGCGTAATAATTTAAGTTCATTCTCACCGATTTGCTGTGCAACGATCGAAGCGGCATATATGCTAGGCATTGAACCATAAAATTGACGAACATCTTCTGGGAATAAAGTTTTTAGTTCTTCGATATCGCTCAAATTAGGCTGACCGCTAATATTAAACGATGTAACCGCAATAGGCTCGTTAATAATTTCAAGCAGCTCAAGGGCGATTGTATGATTCGGAATTCGAACTCCAAGGTAGTTACTACCGGGATAGCAATGGGCGTATGTACAGTCTGTAGGTTCTCCAATAATTGAAATTGGTCCTGGCCACCATTTATTCAATAATTTTTCTACAGGTTTGCTTATTTTTATTAAATCCCGTGCTTGGTGTATATCCCGAGTAAATAATATCAGAGGCTTTTGTCCATCTCTCTTTTTTAATTCAAAGATTCGTGCGACGCTTTTACGGTCGGCCGCTCTGCATGCTAGTCCCCAAAGCGTGTCGGTTGCTATTCCAAAGAGAGGGTCCAAGTTTAAGTTAGTAATGGATTGCATTTTTTTTTAATTCCAAAATCCGAGGGACATTGGCAAAGTCATTTATCCAAGAGATTTGAACATCTTTTGTAGTAGATAACTTAGATTCTATTTTTTCACGTTGATTATATCCGATTTCAATGAAACCTCTACCTTTGTATCTCAAAAGATGAAGCATTGAATCTAAAATCTCATAAATTAGCTCTAATCCTTGCTGTTCAGCATATAGTGCGAGATGAGGTTCATATTGATCGACTTCTTTTTGGACATGAGGGTCTCCCAGCGCTATGTAGGGGGGGTTTGAAACAATAATATCAAAAGGGCCCTTTAGACCTCGTGCACAATAACTCTGGATAAAATTCATTTCCGCATGGAGTAGATTACTATTTTTTCTTGCAACATTAAGACAATCAAGGCTTATGTCGGTTGCAAGCCAATTACTTTTAGGTAACTCTAGCTTGAGACTTACTGCTAGAACTCCGCTCCCCGTACCAATGTCGAGACCGCGTAATCTATTATGAGATATTTCTTTTTTGTAAAGTTGAATACACCTTTGAGTAATTAACTCTGTCTCGGGTCTAGGGATAAGTACATTTTTATTAACTCGAAATTTGCGACCATAATAGTACTCATAACCCCTTATGTAAGCTAAAGGTTCACCTTCTGCGCGCCTCTGCACCCAATTTTGTAATAGCTTCACTTCATCGGAATTAAGCCTAACATGGTCAAGTTCCATTATAATTTGCGACATAGTTGTGAAGCGCGTAAGACATAATAATATGGCGTAGGCCTCTCGAGATGATTGATCGGTATAACGCTTTACAAGTCTGCCTTGAATCCAGCGCAAAGCGTCAGATAGCTTCATGGTCTAGTCAGGAGATTGTTGGAGAGATTCCAATTTGGCTCGATGATCAGCAGCTATTAGTGCTTCTATAACTTCTTCCATGTTTCCTTCAAGAATAGGTCCGAGTTGATGTAATGTAAGATTGATGCGATGGTCAGAAACTCTTCCTTGAGGAAAGTTATAGGTTCTAATTTTTTCGGAGCGATCTCCTGTTCCCACTTGTGAAGATCGCTGAGCTGCATATTCTTTTTGTTGACGTAATCGCTCCTCTTCGGCAAGACGAGCTCGTAAAACCTTGAATGCCTTATCTTTATTTTTTATTTGTGACTTTTCGTCCTGACAAGTTACAACGGTACCCGTCGGCTCATGAGTCAGTCTAACTGCAGAGTAGGTTGTGTTTACTGATTGTCCACCCGGCCCAGAGGCACAATATGTGTCTACACGCACATCGCTTGGAATAATTTCAAAATCCATTTCTTCAACCTCAGGTAGAACGGCTACGGTTATCGTAGAGGTATGAATTCTTCCGGAGCTTTCTGTAGCAGGAACTCTTTGGACTCTATGAAC
>JAYZAC010000068.1:0-10483 GCA_036339875.1 bacterium
ATAAACCCATCCTACCGTAGCACGATAATTAATCTTGTACCAATTCTTGTGACGACCCAGTATTTCGAATCGTTGACGATTTCGAAGAATTCCAATAACGGGGTTATTTGTTCCTGGACCTGATCGCAAATTTAAAGCTGATTGAATGTTGGTCACTTCACCCATTTGAATTTCTTGTCTAACTGCATTTGCATAGGTATCAGGAACAGCAATATGAATCCAACTAGCGCTCTTATTTAGAAACATAAACTTGTCTCCACGCTTAGCAACGTACATTTCTCGATAACTAGTAGATGGGCCTTTTCGAACTCTAGCATAAGCTGAGGTAACTACTACTACTCCGTCATTAACTTGTACAAGGCTGCCATGAATATAGGCTTGAATTTCTGTAGGCATTGGCCCTATTTGGACTCTTCTCCAGGGCTCATATGAAACTACGTGTTTAAACTTTTCTCCATTCTCAAATTGTCGTAATTTCAGGCTGATATCAGATGGGAAAGCATACAGATAAGCTTTACGAGTCATCCTCACTTGATTATCTTCGAGTTTACAATCATCAAAGTGACAATAACCTTTCTGAACCACTAGATGCTTAGGTACCAAGACTTGTGTCCATCGATTATAATCACTGACTTTGCGAAACTCTGCACCGAAATGAACGGTTACGAGTCGTCTCGAGTCAGTACTTGGACCTTGCCTAACATTAGCTTCAGCTGCTGTAACTTTAAAATTATCTTCTCGATTTTCGCCCAGCGAAGAGTGAATGTAGAGTTTCATGAATTCAGAAGAAGAATCATCGGTCGTACCGATATAGAAACCTGAATTCTTGGGACCTCCACCTTGTTTGTCTAAAATAGTTACGACGCTAGTGCTCTTTGAAATGTCATCTAGAGTTGGATTGGACCACACATTGGTTTGGATCCATAGTGTCGAGAGAGTCATTATAAATAATTTTAGTATATTCATAGTTTAAGCCCTTGTAAGGGTACTCTGGTCTTTAAGACCTTCAATGAGACTACGTAAAAATGTTTCAAAAGATTCAAAGGAACTGAAACAGAATTTGGCTTAGGCATGGGATATTAATTATCTATGTCCGAAATTTTCATTCCGAAAGGTGCAATACTTAAGCGCACCAACTTCATATGCTGTATTGCAAATGGTAGTCCTATCACGGTTATACCGCATACGAAAGCGAAGAATAGATGAGTAAGGGCAATCCAGATACCAGCCATTAGAAGCCATATTATATTCAGCATGAAATAAAGAGTTGAAGAGTGCTCTGGTAAGGGGCTTACCTCTCTTCCAAAGGGGATCAGAGTGAAGATACCAATTTTAATATTTTGTAATCCAAAAGGAATCCCGATTATTGTGCAACAGAGTGCGACTCCTGAAGACAGATAACCGATCGCTATTGGTAATCCTCCGCCTATTAGAATCCACAATATATTGCCTAGTAAACTCATTTCTGATCCTTTTTTCCAATGCTATACTAGTCGGCCTATGAATTCCAAAAAAAAGCAAAGTCAAAGTATGGTTTTACGAAAAAGGGCCATTGCTTGCTATGAAAATCGAGCATTTAACCAATGTGTAAATTTACTGCAAGATATTACAGACCCAACGGTAGACGATCTTAACCTTTTGGGTATTTCTTTAAAGAATATTGGTGAAAATTTAGAAGCTTTTAAGATTTTTGAAAAAGCTTCAGAAAAATATCCTAAAGATGCGGTGACAGCAAACAATTTATCGGTGCAGGCACTTGTTCTAAATCAATCTAATCGCGCTATTGAGGCTGCAGATTTAGCCTTAAGTTTGCAATCTGATTATCCTGAAGCTTTCTATAACAGAGGTAACGCTCTTTTGTCTTTGGGTGATTTAAATAAAGCATTAGACAGCTATGAATTTGCGGTAGGTTTGCGTCCTAAATATTTGAAAGCATGGGTAAATTTAGGAGTTATTTACCAAAAATTGACTCAGTATGATCAGGCTCTAAATTGTTATACAAAAGCTTTAGAAATTGATTCGAATTGTGATAAGACTCATCATAATTTAGCAAATCTCTACTATGAAAAAGGAGATTTGAAGAGCGCAGTTGAGCATTCAATGACAGCAGCTAATATTCAACCCAACTGTTTAGAAAATATATCTACTTTATTTCATTTTATGCGTTGGGCGTGTCATTGGAATCAAATTGACGATGTGAACAGAGTTCTAGAGCAGTTACTTGCGCAGAGTTTAGAATTAGATGTTTCCACTGAGGCCCCATTTTTTACTTTGTATCGTACGGCAGATATGGAGCTTGTACGAAAAGTTTCTCAAATTGAATTAAAGTCCCTGAGTGACATTAAGCCTCTTGAGCCCAAAGTAATAAATTCACAAAAAATTGTTATAGGATATTTGAGTGGTGACTTTAATGACCATCCTGTTGCGCAGGCTATCGAGCCTGCTTTTCGTTTACATAATCGTGAAAATTTTGAAATCATAGCTTGTTCTTATGGTTCAATTGACTCTTCCACATACTGTAAATCAATTAAATCTCATGCTGATAAATGGTTAGATTTAAGGGAGCTATCAGATTACGAAGCGGCTTTAAAGATTCAGGAGTCTGGAGTACATATATTAGTAGACCTTGCCGGACATACTCGTAATAATCGTATTGCAATTATGGCTTACAGGCCAGCTCCAGTACAATGCCTATATCTTGGTTACCCAGCAACCTCAGGTGCAGATTTTATTGATTATTATTTGGCGGATCGCGTAGTAGTACCCGAGGAACATACTTCACATTTTTCTGAAAAGGTAGAATATTTAGATTCTTATTATCATTTGGCTGACGAGAATCATCCTGTTGGTACACCTGTCAGTAGAGTTAGTCAGAAATTACCAAAGGATTCTTTTGTTTTTTGTTCTTTTATAGCCAGTTATAAACTTACTGAACAGTGGTTCGATTTATGGTTGGAAATACTCTTAAATTGTGATAAATCAATATTATGGCTAGGTATTGGAAACCCTTTTGCACAAAAGAATTTATTAGATCGAGCATCCCGAAAAGATCTAGCAGATCGTATCTTTTTTGCAGATAGAGTCCCCAGTAAGGCAGATCATTTGGCGCGGCTCAAACTAGCAGATCTTGCATTGGATACTCCATTTTTTAATGGAATGACGACTACTCATGATTGCTTGTTAGCAGGTATTCCGGTTCTCACTAGGGAAGGCCGAAGTTTTCCTGAAATGGTATGTCCAGGATTGATGAAATATTTGGATCTTGAAGATCTAATAGCTAAGGATGATCAGGACTTCTTAAAAAAAGCATGTGATCTTTATGCAAATAAAGAAAATCTTAAAAGTCTACGGCTAAGATGTTCTAGTCTCCAAAAATCTCCCGTTCTACAAGCTTCCAGAGTTGTCAAAGATTTAGAGAAAGTATATTCACGTTTGGTGGTATCCACTGAATGATCTAGAATTAAATGTAGGTTTTGATCGTGAGGTATCTGAGATTATTCTCAAGGTTTTAGAGGATGAGATCCTTAATTCAAAACGGTTTGGAGTTCTTGAGCAAAAAATATTTTTTAAGCTAAAGCCCTTCTTAAATCTATCGGATTCAGTTGTGAATGCAACACTATCAAAACTGAAGAAGTGCGAAAGTCAGAATTTAAATTCACATACTAAGTCTCCTTTTGATCATTTTCGATTTTTTCAAAAATTAGATACAAATCTAAAGCTGATTCAATTGGATTGTCCGCATGAACTAATGATTTTAAAAATCGCTATTTTGATGGAATGTCATGGTATTGGTGAATCCTCAATCGTTCAGCGTTATTTATTTCATTTAGGGGATCCTAATAAAACGATCGACTCGATGAAATTCGCAAGAGTGCTTGATTATTGCGATTCTCCGAATTTACCTGAAGATGAAAAGAGTTTTCTGAATGAAATGGTATGTTCGGACTGGCTTGAAGAATATCAATTTTTTTGCAAATCTCAAGATTCTATTTCACTACAAATGCGTTTACAGAAATCCTTAGGTTTGGGTTCAATTAAACGCTCTCTGATAGAAGGTTTTACAAATGATTATCAACTGAAACAGGGTCAGGTAAAGTACTTAAACAGTATTAAAATGATATTCCTTTTGATTCTGGCTTCTCTAAGTTTTGGAATGATCAATCATCTTTTGCAAATACTTGAATCTTTTAATTTATTTGTTTATGCCATCATGGCAACGGTTGCTTGGGTCGGATATTTATGTGCCACCGGATACCTACTAAGAGTTGCTTGGATACGATCTGGTTTTAGTAGCAAAGATAATTTTATGACTGAAATGTTACGCACTTATAATCTCCGTTGGATCAGAGCTGATGAGCTAAGTAATGAACAGCGTTTTCGCTTCATGAATATTTATTTTGGAGAACGGATGCGTGAAAGATCTCAGTATGTGAAAGATAATATGAATTTTTTATTGAATAAAGCAGTTCGTAAAAATGGTTATGAGCAGTGGCTTGAAATTATTAATTATGCTCGTTTTGGCTTTGTACTAGCGATCTATCGGGAATTGACAAGACATTCTGATCTTATTGAATCAGAAGCGGGTCAGCGCGCAGAAATTGTTAGATATACTAGAAATCTTGATGATAGAGCCCGAAAAATTTTGGAAAAAGCTAATTTAGTAGCTGGTAATCGTACGGATGAGTTTATAAACGTAGAAGATATAGATATTACTACGGAAGAAAAAATTCATGACTTTCAGCAGCAAGTCCAACTTACGCTTGATTATTTGGAATCTCAAAAAGCACTAGATGAATAGTATTTATAAGTTATTCAACGGGAATTTTGGATGGCTTGTAATAAATTATTTTCTTCAATTTGTGATTGAATGTAAACTGAGGAATAACTCGCCCGTAATAGATGGTAAGGTTCAATTTGGACCCAGTATTTTAATTTAGTTTTACCATTGTAAAGATTGTTCCAGTAGGCTAATTGCTTTTGGCTAATATAACCGCTAGCATCGCCGTAGTGCTTTATTAATGATCTTGCGACAGTTCGGCTTATGTTTCGAAAGTCTTGATCTAAAGATTTTGCTAAACCTGAGCGAAAATTACCCACTCGCATTCTGTATTCTATTTTGAAAAGGCCTAATTTGGAGTCGATGTAAAAGTCTACTTTAGCAGGTTGACCAAAGTAATGGGATTCACATCGATACCGGATTGGCTTTTTCTGAGCGGTACAATGCATATTATTGTTGTGACTAAATTGCTTTAATTCAGCTAAAGAATTTCCCCAGTTCAAGTCGCTGTAGGGTAATGCAAAAACTGAAGAAGTAGTTAAGATAGTAGCAAAAGTAATAAAGGGGACAACATAGGTACTAAACATTAGTTCAATTGTCTTAAAAGATTCCGTATTTGAAGATATCCCTGAATTCGCTCGATGGTAATTTTTCTGAACTATCTTCTTTCATCGAATCCATAGGCTTAAGAGGAATTTTAGTATCTCCATAGAATAACTGGAAAATTAGCTCACGATTGTACAAATAAGCTTTGTCAATGAAAGATGTGAACCAATCTAGGTGTCGAAATCCGTAATGGCCTCCATCCTTTAAGATCACAATATTCTTAGCTTTGGGCCAAATACCAGGAGTGTTGAGAAAGTCATCGTCAGTAGTGAGGATATTTACACCCGGACTACCAGCTTGGGCTGCTCGATTGATCCAGTAAAAAATTTGACCTTTTTCAGATTTAAGAAGTTTTTTGACATCGGGAGCAAAGTTTTCAAAGTAGGTTCTAAACCGAAAATTTCTTTTCCATTCTCGGTATTTTGAGGAGATAACTCCCCAACCGCGATCCGGAATTTTGTTAGTTCCTGCAATTTTATCGTATACATTAACTGATCGAATAATTTCACGATGAAATGCCACCATAGTGACAAGAATTTTTGAATCTCTCAAATGCTGATCTTCAAGATCATCAGGATGTTCCAAACCACAGAGCCCTTTATACTTTCTAATTAAACTGGTGTAACTTAAATCAGCATATTCTGGGGCTACTTCATCGATCATTCCATCAAGAGCTATAATACTGTCATAGATGTTGAAGGGAACTGAATAAGTATTAGCACTCATATTAAATAAAGGATTCTGATGTTCTGCGTCTAAGGCCATCATGATAGCGGCTAGATAACCACCACTACTAACACCAGATAATCGTATTTTGCCATTATCTGCACCTAAATCTTTAATTTTTGCGATGATGTTTCGAACCCCGTCATAAAGAGTTGCAGCTTCCTCTTCCACATTACCAATTGGCTGCTTAGGTTTTCGATTAATAAATTCAGTTCCCCAAGGATTAGGTACAATTACTACGTGATAGCCACGACGCGTATGTTCCCACATCCAACGTTTTGCTTGGCTGGCTGAAAGATTGGTAAACGAGCCGGGTACGTAAACGAGAATAGGTGCTTTAATAGCAAAGCCGTGTTCGTTAGTCTGTAATGCAACTTTGGTTGGAAAACTACCGGATTCGAGTTTAAGCGTTTGAGCATCCCAGTTATGAACTGGTACGCTCATGTTAGAGTAATTGGTCCCTAAAGTTCTACAGGCACCTCGTAGGCTCGATAAGAAAGGGTCTTCATAGGGATGACTGTAAACCGAGGCATGTTTGTGGATAGCGTCAGACCACCTGGCAGAGTTGCCACAGGTCAATCCTATCAGCGAAAATAACAAGATTATTTGTAGAAAACTTTTCATTAGATTTAAGCTAAATTTCGGTAAAGTATAAGACTCGGAAAGTAAGTGTCAAGTTCTTAACCTTTATGACTTAACAGATAGTTTTTAATTATAAATAATCGTTTCTAATATTAATGAAAAGGCTATTTTATCTATTGAATAATTTTACTTTTTACCCAATCACGATAATTAGAAACTCTGGTGTAGACTCCAAAAGCTTGCGGTCTAGCGCAGCCGATTCCCCAGCTAACAATTCCGTTTTGAATAAAGTTTCCTGAATTGTCTTTTATGCCCATTGGGCCACCAGAATCTCCCTGACAAGCGTCTTTACCACCTTGAGGAAAGCCAGCACAGAGCATGTTGCCCGTTAAGCTGATGTTGTAAAAAGGTGGAACCACTTCATCTAGTCCAGCCTCACATTCTTCTTGTGCAACAAGTGGGACATTAACTTCCTGAAGAACTTCCGGTGTTTCAAAGCCACCCTCCTCTGTGCTACGAAGATTTCCCCATCCGATTACCGTACTGTTTATGCCTGCAGCATTATATTGAGGTTCAGCAAGACGAATGAATGGATACTCAGTAACTTCGTCTGAAAGCTTTAGTAAAGCAATATCATTATCGAGACTATCTTCATCATAATTTTCATGAGTAATGATTTCTACAACACTTACACGACGACCTTTAGTTTCATCGCTCAAACGGTAGCCACCAATGAAAACTTCGATTCTTCTAGGGCTAACAACAACCCCAGGCCATTTAGTCACGCAATGAGCGGCAGTTAATACCCATTTAGGTCTTAGAAGACTACCACCACAAAATTGACCACTTTTAGCTGGCTTTCCTTTACCAAGAATTGCCACCATGAATGGATACTCACCTTCATCAGCATTTGTGCCACCCACGATTCTGTTGAAGTGAGATACTGGAGGGTAAACAGAAATGTTTTGAATCGCTTCACGCATGTCATGAACACCACGTTTCGTTGAGGTCTCTTTTGCTGAAACTGTATTGAAAGTAAGTGCGACTAATAATATGGCTGAGATGCTACGAAAATTCATCAATATTCCTTTGATCGATATATTACGAAAGTTAATTTTAATTTGGTGCCTGAACACGAGGTGCAGATATTAAAAGACTTTTAAATTGCGTCAAGTCTAAGTTCTAAAATAAGTCATAATTAACAAAATTTAATTAAAATGAGTTTAAGAAATGAGATTTTGGATAGATTTTGCAGTTCTAATTTATGTTATTTTACTTATCTGAAAGGTTTACTAATGAAGGCTTCTTTTCCCCCAATAGCAAATATTGAAGATGTAGAAAATATTGAGAAAGTTCCTCTAAAAGATAGGCTCGATTTAAGTAGCACTCGAGAAGTTTTTGAGAGATCTTCTGAGAAATATGGTTCAAAGATTGCCCTTAAATATTTATTTTTTGGTCGTTCAGATGAGAAGCCCGTGGTTTTTACATATAAAGAACTATTCCATAAAATTCGCCAGACAGCTAATTTGTTTAATCATTTGGGTGTGGATGAGGACAATCCGGTTAGTTTTCTTTTACCTAATTTACCTCAGACACATTTTAGTTTGTGGGGAGCTGAAATCGCTGGTGTGGTTAATCCAATCAACGTTTTACTGGAACCAGATCATATTGTATCTATTCTTAATGCGGCTAAAACTAAAGTATTGATTACTTTAACTCCTTTTCCAAAGACAGATATCTGGCAAAAAGTTGAGAGCTTGATCGATCGCGTCCCAAGTTTAACAACCATATTACAAGTAGATATGGCACAGTATTTACCGTGGTGGCAGCGAGTATTAGTTAGGCTGACGCGCCCAGCCTGCCAAATACCAGCGCATATAAATTTAATTGATTTTGATCAAGCGATTTCTAAGATGCCCTCAGATCACTTTACATTTGATCGAGAGTTGAGTTCTGAAACGACAGCGTCTCTCTTTCATACTGGGGGTACTACCGGAGTTCCCAAGTTAGCTCGCCACACCCACGGTAACGAGATATTCAATGCTTGGGTCTTGAAAGAGGTCGCCTGCTTGACTGAAGAATCTGTAGGTATTTGTGCATTACCACTTTTTCACGTAAATGCAGTCATCGTTACAGGGTTGGCTCCGTTTATGGCAGGCGGAACTGTTTTGTTACTAACACCAGCTGGATTCAGGGGCCCCGAGGTGTTTCCTAATTTTTGGAAAATAATCGAGCGTCATAAGGTAAATTTTTTCAGTGCTGTTCCTACTGTTTTTTCAACACTGCTTAAACACCCTCTTAATGGGATAGATGTAAGTTGTATGCGTTTTGCCATAACCGGGGCTGCGCCTATGCCTACTGAAGTGTTTCGTAAATTTGAAGCAATGACAGGTTTGAGAATCATTGAGGGATATGGTCAAACGGAAGGAACATGTGCCAGTAGTTGTAACCCTCTATCGGGTGAGGCAAAAATAGGATCAATCGGATTGAGATTTCCTTATCAAAAAATGAAAACCGTAGTTATTAATGAGGACGGTCTGGTTCAAAGAGATTGTAATATTAATGAAATTGGACATGTAATCATAAAGGGTCCAAATGTCTTTCCAGGTTACACGGATTCAGCAAAAGATGAAGGTGTTATTTTAGATGACGGATGGATTAATACGGGTGATCTTGGCAGGCAGGATGAGGACGGATACTTTTGGCTTACAGGTCGTGCTAAAGATATTATTATCAGAGGTGGACATAATATTGACCCTGCGATTATTGAAGAAGCCTTGATTAAATTTCCGGGAGTAGAGCTCGTCGCAGCGGTGGGTCAGCCTGATGTTCATGCAGGCGAAGTGCCCGCTGCTTATTTACAAGTTAGTGATTCGAAACAAGTAGATGTACAAAAGATTTATGAATTTGCGAAACAAGCGATTCCTGAAAGAGCAGCAATTCCTGTACATGTAGAATTGGTTGATCCAATGCCAGTTACCCCCGTTGGTAAGATATTTAAGCCGGCACTAAGACATCTTGCAATTCAAAGAGTTTATTCAGAGGCACTAAAGATAGAGAATATTTCAGCTCAAGTAAGCGTTAACACCGATGAAACTAAAGGCACTTTGGCATATATTCAACTGGCTGATTACTCACAAAAAATTAAAGCTCAGCAGTTATTGGAGAGTTTTACGATTCCCTTTGAACTAAATTAGCTTTTTCAGTATTTATTTTTAGAAACTTTTCATCCAATTACTCGTAGTAAAACTACTTAGATCGGGGAAAATTATGCTGAATTTCTATATCAAAGTGACTATGTTCTTGGTGGGATTACTACTTCTATGTGTAGAGTCATCGTATTCGGTTGAACAGTCACAGAGGAATATCCGAAACCAACAGCAGGCAATTTTCCAGCAATTATACTCTGACCAAAATGTCAATTTAGATGAGGAGACTCCCTTATCACCACAAAGCTCAATTCAAGTGAGTGTAATCGAAAAGGACGTACCTTTTACAAAATTCCAACCACTAATTGATGGAAAGCTTAAGGAGCTTTTTGGTGAGTGGAAGCAGCTTTTCGCCAAAGATTTGAAAATAGCAAAGACTGCGGCTGGAATAAAATATCACGAATTTAAGGGCTTCAATCAGTATTACTCGTCAGACTCTACCATGGATGTGGGGGTTGAATGGCGCTTCGCGATTAAATGGCCTTGGATCAAAAATGTTCAATATACTGGTGCAACTTCCATGATGATTGGTACTTTTCAAATGACTGGTGAACCAAATTTGGTATATTTCGAGCCGGTTATA
>JAYZAC010000069.1:0-18383 GCA_036339875.1 bacterium
CAAAATACTGATTGTCAGTAGTTCTTTTTAGAAATGAATACCATACTTCAAGTCGAACATTCTGTTACCGAATTGAGTTGGGATTTTGATCTAGTTAAACTTAAAATTGAAGCTGCTTTTGGACAAAAATTACAAATAGAAGCGAAGCAGTCTGCAGGTGCTGCTATTGAATGTAGAATTTATGCTGAGGATCCTCTTCGGAATTTTGCTCCTTCCCCTGGAATAATTGATACCGTTAAATTTTCTTCCGATCATAAGGTCAGAGTGGACTCATATTTACGCGATGGTTTAGAAATACCACTTTTCTATGATCCTATGATTGCTAAATTAACGGTATGGGGAAAAAATAGAAATGCTGCTCGATTGAAAATGATTGAGGTTCTGACTAATTCTTGTTTGAGCGGCATACCCAACAATTTGGCATTTCATGACTATATTTTGCGAAGTTTTGATTTTGGTGCTGGTAAAATCCACACAAACTATCTCAATGCAAATTGGGAACAACTCAGTATCGAATTGGGTAATGAGAGAAAAAGATTTTTACTGCTAAGTGCGGCAGTTGCGAGAATGCGCTTAGGTTGGCATTCAAATCATTCTGATCTTGGATTTCGGATTTTAGATCAAGAGGATGATAATGGTTTGGAAGCGCTTAAGTGTGCATTGATTATTGATTCAGGAGGACATCATCTTATAATCACAGATAATGATCTCGATTTAAGAGTTGAATTGGTGATTCTTGATTCTCAGGAACAAGGTATGCTTATTTTGCATCGATCAAAGCCATATTTTGTAAGTATGGAGCAAAATGAAAAACGATTCAAATGTAACATTGGACCTTGGAATTTTGATTTTGAGATTTATGAAATAGGTAGCTTACCTGCTAGCTCATTAGGAAATGCTGCAAAAATTTCCGATAATGTAGTTATATCACCCATTAACGGCAAAATAATTAGAGTACTAGGTAGCTTGGGACAAGTAGTTGAAGAGGGGCAAGTTTTGATCATCCTCGAGGCTATGAAAATGGAAAATGAAATTCGAGCACCTATCAGTGGAGAGATTGAACTTTTAGTTGAAGAAATTGGTTTATCAGTGGAAAAAGGACAAATATTATTGCGGCTCAAACCGTAATCAGAAATTTAGATTAATTTCATACCGTGCACTGAGAAGCTTGAATGTATTTAATAGAATATGATTAAAGTTTTGATAGTTGACAATGACGAGCAGATTCATATTGAGTTGCCGAAACTTTTTTCGGGAGCTCTAGTTTCTTTCAAACATTCGTTTACTTTTCAAGATGCAGTCATGAAGTTGGCCCAGCAAGAATTTTCTCTACTAATAACAGATTCTTTAATTGGAGAGTTTTCAGGATTAGAGCTAATTAAGATATCTAGTGAGTATCGACCTGATACCAAAGTATTGATTGTATCTGATGAAAAGGAGTCATCTTTGATTGAAGATGAATTACAGACAATTAATATTCTTTCAAAGCTATCCAAGCCAATAGATGCCCGTCAAATTTATAAATTGTTCTCAGATGAGTTTAATATTGAACCATCTGAGTTTTTACCATCTAATGCTCGCGATGCTCTTTATGAAGATAGCGATTCTGACAATTTAAAGAGTTCCTCTTCCGAAAATCTAACTAGTGAGAATGACTCAGAGAATCTAGAAATTAAACCTTCCTCAGATGAAGATATTTCGCAAAGTCAGGATGATCCAGATTCCCAGATAAATGATGCTAAACAAGATTCAACTCCAGATGATGAGAGTATAGATTTTCAATCAAAAACGACAATAGAGGATGTTCCTAAGACGACCAACGAATTGCCCATAAATGACGTAATTGAGGATATAGTTGAGGAGGATTCTTCTCGTCAAGCTAAAAAGTCTAGCGATGACTCCACAGACCCGCCAGAAGAATTAAATGATGTATTAGTTGATCAAGTTGAGGATTATTTAGATCTTGATAATGAAAATACTGATTTTGGCTTACAATCCCAACCAGACTCCGCTTCATCAGAAACATCAGAGAAAAGTTTAACTAATTTTGATTCTCTTTTCAGTGAAAATGATGAATTTAGCGATGATACAGAGGACTTAGGTTTAGAAGATCAGCAGATAATTGATAATGATGAATTTACAGATAAGGCTAATTCCCGTACCAGTTTTACAGATAGTTTTGGGCAGGAAGAAGACGATCTGACAGAGCAATTATTATATTTGGATTCTTTAGTTAGTGAGATTGAATTTGTCGATGAAGAGATCGGTGACTCTGAGGTGACCGACAGAATTTCGGATGAAGTTAACATTGAAACTGTTAAGGAGCGTAAAGAGCGTCTAGAACTATTAAATTCTGAAAATGTAGATGAGGATACCGAGGACGAAAGTGTATCAGAAAATGAAAAGCAAGATACATCTGTAAAATATTCTGAAAAAAAGAGGCCAGATGATTCTTACTTAACGATTATTGTGAGTCAGGATCAACTTGAAGCTTCCTTGATTTTGTACCCTCATGAAGAGGATTTTCATTCGGCTGGAGATATAAAAAAAGAACTTGATCGAGCAGGAGTTGTATTTGGAATTGAACATCGAAAAATAGCAGAGTTATTAGATCAAGTAAATAATGATCGCAAACCTGCATTAGGTGAAGTTATTGCAAAAGGTCAACCTGCAATACCAGGTAAAGATGCTGAAATTTTGTATGAATTTTCTCTAGAACAGCCTGAATTAGTTATTATTGAAGATCAATTTGGTAGAGTTGACTATAAAGATATTTACCAAATAGATTCTGTTCAGGAAGGTGATCTTGTTGCTACCTTAGTTCCCTCAGAGCCTCCCGAAGATGGCACAAGTGTTTTAGGAAATCCTATTGTTGGTAAGACCGGAATGGAAACACGAGTCATGAATGGTAAGAATTGTTTTTTTGATGAAGGAGATTTACGTTTCTATGCGGAAATAACAGGCCAACCCCTATTAAAGAATAATAAGATAGTAGTAGTCCCAATTTTTACAGTAGCGGGCGATGTTGATCTTAGTGTAGGGAATGTTAATTTTTTAGGTAGTATAGTAGTTAACGGTAACATCAATGCTGGCTTTTCTGTAACAGCTTCAGAGGATATACGTGTTTTAGGCAACGTTGAAGGTGCATTTCTAAAGGCAGGAGGAGAAATAGCAATAAAAAAAGGCTTTATAGGAGGTGACAAGGGCCAAATTAGTGCTGTTCGTCACATTACTGTTAAGCATTGTGCTAATGGTACTATGAAGTGTGATGGTGATATTCTTGTGGAACAATACGTTTTAAATTCTGATGTTAGCTGCAAGGGTAAGCTAAAAAGTATGACTGGTAAGGGGTGTATTATTGGAGGTTTAAATCGAGCAGTCAAGGGCATTGAGTGCCTAAATCTAGGTTCAGAACTTGGTGTACATACGAATGCTATTGCGGGGGATAATTATCTAGTGGCTGAAATGCTAAAGAAAATCAATCGTTATTTGAAGTTATTTCACGAACGTATGAAAAAGATTAGAAAAGGAATAGACATATTCACTCAGAGACTAAGTCATCGGTCCGACTTAGGTTCTAAAATTCAGGAGCTGCAGAAAATTTTGAAATTATTAATTCAAAGAGAGCAAATTCTGAGAAATCAAAAAGAAGCTTTGTTGAAGCGTCTGAATCTGAAATGTAATGCAAAAATTAAAGTAAAAAATACAGTATTTCCAAATGTTAAATTACAAGTGGGAAATTCGGTACTGAAAATCAACGATGCATTGATAGGTTGTGCGTTCTCCGAAGATAAATATAAGAGCGTGATACATTTGGGAAGTTTTGAGTAAATATTTCAAAAATATTCAAGTTATCTATCTGGAGTTATTTTAATGGATGATGAAAAGAGAGATGAGTTTTACGAATTATGTAGCAATCGCCTAGAGTCAGTTCGACTGACCCTTGTAGAAAATGAAGAAGTCAGTTTTACATCCAAAGTTTATTTCATTGATGAAAAAAAGATTGAACTCACATTTAAGAAGGTGAAGGGTGAATTCCCCATTATTAAGCCTGAAGACAAGTTAGATTTTAAGGGAGCATTAAGCGATGGTAAGCAATTATTATGCTACGTGACAGTAAAGATCGTTCGAAAGTCGGTTGATTCTACCAAACCCTCTATATTAGAAGTGCATTGGCCCGATGATTTTGCAAAAAAGCAGATGAGACAGGACGTGAGAGTTCGGGCGGCGGTTAAAATATTATTTACTGGGGAATTAGATGAAAATCGTTGTTTTCCCGAGGATCAAATTTCTTCAGGGATTCTCTCTGACATTTCTAGAGGTGGCTGCTTTGTGCTTACCAGAGATAAGATTATATACAAAGGAAAACCAATTTTCTTGTATTTGTACGTGAAAAATGACCAAGATGAAATAGTTATTAATACTGTAGTTCCAGGACGCGTAGTAGTGGTTAAGTCCGTTGGTAATGATAAATCAGTAAAGTGTCAGGGAATGGCTGTAAATTTCTTGAATATGAGTAAACAGACCGAAGACAAATTAGTTAATTGGATTTTTGAGGAACAACGAAAGCAATTAGCAGAGCGACGTGGTTAATCATAAATCAGACTGAAATTCGAAGCATCTTGTAGCATCTAATGTTACGAAAAAGTATAATTCGATTTCACTTAATATGCAGTTTAAGTAGGAAAGATGATTTTAATTGTAGATGATGAAGAGTTAGTAAGTGGAACTTATCAAGATTTTTTGAGACTGGAAGGTTACTCTGTCGAAATAGCTAATTCCGTTGCAGTAGCTAGGGAGAAGTTAAGTCAGTATAGATTTGATTTAGTGGTCACTGATTACAAGATGCCTCGCGAAGATGGGCTCGACTTAATTCATTATCTAAATGATAACTTCCCTGAGATCAAAGTTGTAATGATTACAGGTTTTCCTGAAAAAAAAGCAACTCATCAAGCTTTTCGCGACGGCATTGTTGAATTTCTATTTAAGCCCGTTGAGAGAGAAGAATTAGTCATTACGATCAAAAAACTAATGTCCCAGGAACCTACTGTATTGAATGATTCTGAAGATGCTACTATCGATGAAATATTGAAGGATCTAAATGAATCTCTCTAGTTTAATATTGTTTATTTCACCAATATTTTTATTAGGGATGCAATCTAATTTATATGCTTGCGAGACTTTTCAAGCTGGGAATCAGGCTTACTTTAATGCTCAGTATGAAGAAGCCGTAATTTCATACGAAGAATGTTTATCAGATCCCAGTTATTCATTGCACTCTAATCTAGCTAGTAGTTATTACAAACTCGGTAAAATGGGTAAATCTTATTTTCATTTTTTGAAGGCACAGCAATGGAACCCAAAGCATCAAAATTTATCTTTTAATCTGAATTTACTACAAGAATCATTAGTAGACCAAGAGGAACCTGAATTTTTGGAGCAGGTCAGTAGGAATGGTGCTTTTGAATATAAAGTTCTATTTTTTCTTGTAGTGTTGTGTGGCATTGGCTCACTAATGAGACTCAAACTGGGTAGTTGGTTATTATTCTTAAGTCTGGGACTACTCATCTTATGGTCTATTTACCATTGGGATATTCTAGTTGAACAACCTAAATTTGGTGTTGTTATTGAGAGTAGTCAATCAATTTTTTCAAATCAAAACTTGCATTCGTCGGTCTTAACTGATGTTCATGCCGGTAAACTACTACGAATAATCTCGGAACACGGAGAATGGGTGCAGGTGATGGTTCAGCCAGGGCTTCAAGGGTGGGTTCCGAGTAATATCCTTGGTAAACTTTGAGGAGACTTTATGAGCTGGAAAGAAGTTTTATTAAGTAAGCAGTATTTGTTTCACAAAGACAATGGTCTTACTTTACTTGACTCAGGGAGTTTAGGAGAGGCGAGAATAGAGTTTGAGAAAGCTCTCAGTATCTTGCGTAAAATAAAGTCTTTGGAGGAAGAGGAACTTGAAGACAAACTGGAGACAATTTCTAAATCACTAACTACCCAAAGTATACAAACCGCAAGAGATTTTTGGAATGAGGGTGATCTAGAGTCAGCTCTTAACTTTTATCAAAATGCCTTAGGAACTGTCAGAAATGCTGCATTAAAAGATGAATTAGTAGTGGAAATATCGAAACTTAAATTAGAAATTCAACCTAGTGAACAAATTGAATCGTTGCAGAATGAGGTAAAGAATAGTCCTGGTAAAGTAGAAAAAATATTCGATTTAGCTATGGAGTATGCTCTAGCAGGTTTTTATGAACAGGCTATTTTTGAATTGAAACAAGTATTGAATATCGATCCGAATAATGAAGAAGCTTATTTGAGATTAGGTAATGCCTATGCAGATACCAATCATTTCATGGAAGCTCGTAATGCATACCAGAATGGCCTTGATCTAAACGGTCAATTGAGCTCTCAATTTGAGTATCGTCTGGGACAAGTTTTTTTCAATTGCCAAGAATTTAAGGAATCGGAGAGATTCCTACTGAAATCACTTGAAAAAGACGGGGAACATATTGACGCCTTAATGACTCTTGCGAAGCTCTATAAACGTTTAGGTTCGAGAGATCAAGCCATCGATTATTTCGAGAGAGTTTTGGCACTTGATCCAGAAGATGGTCAAACTATGTTGACCGTTGCGAATCTGTGGGAAGACTCTGGTTATATTAAAAATTCCAGAGAAATTTGGAGAGAAATACAAGAGACTAACTGTGACTCAATTTACAAAGAGGAAGCTCGAGAAAAATTATTATTTTACGAGTCACAAGTGTAGTTGCATATAGATCATAAGGTAGCTATATACTGACGCTAGCAAGAATTGATCTTGGTCAATTAGCTATTATCTTTTGATATTGATAGCAGTCTGTAGGGCTGCATCAGAAGTTGATATAGCTTTGGAATTCGCCTGATAGGATCTTTGGGTTATAAGCAGCTCAGTGAATTCTGTAGGTAGATCAACATTAGAAAGCTCAAGAGTTTGATTCATTACAAGTCCTCTTGTGGCAGAGTTTGGTGCACCTATCGAATTTTCATCGAAACCTGAGTTGGCACTTAAAGAGAATAAATTGCTACCTTCTTTCGTTAATCCATTCGCATTTCTGAATACGGCTAACCCGATTTGCCCGATTTCACGTTCTTCTCCATTAGTATATCGACCTCTTAAAGTTCCATCACCTGTAGAAGTTATACTAGTATATTTTAAGAGACCTGTCTCATATCCATTAGTTTCTCTAACAGTAGTTGAAAAGGAGCCACCAAATCCAGTAACCAAATCTAGATCATAATTAACACGCAAATTGCCTGTTTTGAGTGCACCTGTAGAAGGTATGAGTACTGGGACTTGATCGAATGATTCTACAGGGACTTCACTTACAAATTCGATATCATTTATGGTGCCTTTAATCTCGGGAATATTACTTTTTGATTCTTGAAGACGACCCTGATTATCAAAAAATATTGTACCTTGGTTACTTCCGTTGAATAGTTCTTCATTTAATTTGGAAAGCTCTTCATCAGTTATGTTGTCAGGATCGTTGACTTGAACCTTTTCTGGGTCATAAGGCCTTCTTGCCATTTCTTGAATTGTCTTATGATTAGAAGGAAGAATAAGCTCGTAGAATGCTCCTAAACCTTTACGGCGAGCAAAGACTTGAAATCCGAGCTCCTCGTCGTTAACAAGTTCGTCCTCTAGTTGTATTTTAAGTTCTTCTATTTCTATTCCAGCTTCATTTGCTTCATCAATTTGTTCTTTTGTGGGTAACTTTCTGGTAATTTCGGGGTTATCGATTGCGAAGTTAGCAACACCAATCTCAATTCTTTCAATATCAGCCGGTCTCGTTGCTAGTGCCGGCATATAAGATATTGCTTCATTGATAAAACCATTCTCTGAAAAAGTAATTCTGCCTCTTCGAGTATCTCCAAAAATCGCTTGATTTGCTTCTTCTAAATCTAATAATGAAGGTCGGTCAGGATTGAGAACTTGGTTGTCTTCATCTTGAATATAAAGTTGTATCAAAGGGTCTGTAACTGGAAGGCTAGTACGGTAATACCAAGTATTTGTCAATTTATCTACATGTTCAAAGGTGATTCCAGCGGAATGCACTTGTCCTTCATTATCTATAAGATTAGTCTCCGTAGTGTGAACTCTGCCACCAACAAAGATGGAATTTAAGGTTCCTACGGGCATAGTTCCATATCCCTCTTCAGTTGGTTCACCTGGCCTTAAATTAAGATTGATGTTTCGTTTGATAGCATCAGGGCTAACATTAAGGTGAGCAGGCATTTTAGCATCAGAAGTAGTACTGACCTCGGGAAGTGTAACAGTCATGGGACTTTGCACGGTCTCACCGTCTGAGTTAACGCTATCATAATAAAAGGTAAGCGTACGTAGAAGACCGCGTTCATCTGTTTGAGTTTTAATATTCTCACCACTGCCAACTTCCCAATTGAGAATATCACCTAGATCATTAAAATAAACTTGAAGTTTGAGTTTTTCCTCTCCCTTTTGTAGGAGACTAATTTCATATAAATCAGGGTCAATTCTTTGTACTGTTTGAGTAATATTCTGTACCTCTGCATTTCGATCTGTAATATTAGCTGCTGCGTTACCCACTTCTAGACTTCGAACATGAGATGAATGATCGAGATTACTAGCAAATATAATATTAGTGGTTGGCTTGAAAGGAATAGTTTCAACCTTATCAAACTGTACTTTTTCTAAAGGGCCCTGAGTATCAATTGTAGTGGTGCCGTCTGCATTCATAATTGCTCCAAACCCTTTAATAAATGCTCCGTTAGTCTCTTGGACAATGTGCTTGTTGGCATCGATTGCGAGATTGCCGTCCCGGGTATAGAGTTGATTATCTTCTCTCTCAACAATGAAGTAACCATCATCTTTTACAGCTAAATCTAGTAGATTTCCAGTTCGGGTATATTCGCCCGGTTTCATATCAAGGTCAATTTGAGAGTTTACTAAGCCATATCCTTGGGTGGCAGGATTTACGAATGAGGTGTTTCCACTGTTTGGAACCGCAGCACTCTTCATTGATTGGAAAGATTCTATGAAGGTAACCTTCGAACGCCTAAAACCAATAGTACTGGCATTAGAAACATTATTACTAATAACATCTAATTTATTTTGGTAGTTTTTTAAGCCAGTGGTACCAACACGAATATCGTTAAGAAAGGACATATAAGTTCCTCCATCATTTTAGCGACATCCATGTGCTTATGACAAAAGTAAACAAAAACAAACGTACATGGTACCTATCGGCATAAAGCTCTCGCTTCATGATAGAATTCAGCGCACGTAAAGGATGAAATATTGCAAAAGCTATTAATTTCGACATTTTTTTGTCTTTATATTGTTTTTGGATGGTTAGCGAATACCCATTTGAACCAGATGGAATATTTGTGTTTATTGTATGGAGTCCAAGTTTTTGATTTATTTACGATGAGTCAGTTAAAACTAAGTTTTCGCTTAGTGTATGTAATTATTGGCTTATGTTTGGCTCTTATAACTATTAGGAGGGTATATGGATTGGACTCGTAGTCGAAGCGAGAAGCTATATGAGCAAGCTTGTACCATAATGCCTGGAGGTGTTAATTCTCCGGTACGATCGTTCAAGGGTATGGGTACAGCACCAGCCTTTATTAAATCAGGTCGTGGTGCTTATTTAATAGATGAAGATGGACATGATTATGTGGACTACATATGCTCTTGGGGGCCATTACTGCATGGTCATTGTCATCCATCGATTCGTAGTGCATTAGAAAATCAATTATCGAGGGGCTGGACTTACGGAGCACCAACTGAAGCTGAAATACATTTAGCAGAATTAGTAAGAAACATGATGCCCTGTATGCAAATGATGCGTATGGTTAACTCTGGTACTGAAGCGACAATGAGCGCTATTAGGCTTGCAAGAGGCGTTACAAAAAGAAAAAAAATCATAAAGTTTAATGGTTGTTACCATGGTCATGGGGACAGTTTATTAGTGCAAATGGGCTCCGGTGGTCTGACTTTTGGAGAGCCTAATTCTCCAGGAGTTCTTGCAGACTTAGCGCAACACACGTTAGTGGCGGAATACAATGATCTAGAGCAGGTTGAGAACTTATTTCGGGAATATCGTACAGATATTGCAGGAATTATTTTAGAACCCATTCCCGGTAATATGGGTTTACTTTTCCCACAGTCAGGCTTTTTAGAGGGTCTTAGAAGTTTGTGCGATGAATACGGCAGTCTATTGATTTTTGATGAGGTCATGACCGGATTTAGAGTTGCTCAGGGTGGTGCTTGCGAGGTTTATGGTGTAGAACCTGATCTTGTTTGTTTGGGTAAAGTCATTGGTGGTGGTTTGCCCGTAGGAGCTTACGGAGGAAAGCGCGAATTGATGCAAGAAATCTCTCCAATTGGTGGTGTCTATCAAGCTGGAACACTTTCGGGAAATCCGCTCGCAATGGTGGCAGGTTTTGAGACACTTAAGAGATTACAAGAAATTAAACCTTGGAAACAATTTAATGATTACATGAGTGAGTTAGCTGCCGGTTTTAAGAATGCGGCCAGTCGTGCCAATATTGATTTACAATTTAACTCAATGGGATCCATGTTTGGCTTCTTCTTTCATCCTGGGCCAGTAACGACAAAACTAGAGGTAGATAAATGCGACTTTCTTAGATTTAAACACTTTTTTGTGGGAATGCTAGAGAAAGGAATTTATTTGGCGCCATCTCAATACGAGGCTGGTTTTCTATCGACTGTGCATGGTTCTGAAGAATTGAGTCGAACCATAAATTCAATTGAGTCTTGTATGGAAACTTTAGATTCTTAAAATTTGTCTCACTTTTAATTATTCTATGCGTATAATAAAGGAAGCGGGTCTGTTTTTAAGGAATCTAGCCGTCACGCCAATGTAATTAAAAATGAAAATTCTTGTGAAAAGATGATCTCAGTAGCAATCGATGACATTCAAGAGGGTATGATTTTAGCCGAAGATGTGGCTCACAACGCATCAGTCATAATTACTCGTGATACCGTTCTAAAATTGTCTCATGTTGAACGTCTAAAAAAGTTCCACATTTCCGATGTTCTGGTTAGAGATATCGAAGGTGAACAAATTGCAGATCAGAAAATAAAATCTGCCCATAAATCGATGGCGGGACTTGGTAAAAAAATGTTTCGCAAAGGCGAGTATGTTTGTGTTCAGGGCGAGTCTTCAGAAGAACTCTACATCTTGGTAGATGGTCAATTAAATGTGATTTTTACCGACCCTGAACTTTTCAAACCAGGGATGGATTCGATAGACAAAATACCAATTATAGAGGACCAAGGTAAAATTATTACCGTGATCAAAGGTAAAATGATTAATTTTGGGGAATTGGGAGCTCTTCTGGGGGAGCGTAGAACCGCAACAATTGTTACCAAAACAGATTCAGTTATAGCAAGAATTCCAGTGGCTGGAGGTGGCTTTAATAAAACGATATTAAAGAATCCAAAGCTTGGTATAAACATAGCAATAACAATAGCTAAAAGACTCAAGGATATAAACGTTTACATTGCGAAGTACAATTCTGTCTTGTCGCAAGTTGATAATATGATTCGTGAGTTTTCTACAATCTATGTAACGTTAGCAGGAAAAATTCTTAAACATGCTATTGCAACAAAAGATAAAAATCTTGAAATAATTCATGATCAGTTCAAAGTATCACCCTTATACAACCGGTTGTTAAAATATAAAAGGCAGAGTATTAGCTCCCAGCCGCCTGAGGCAATCAATTCGGAGGAGATTTCAGAAGATTCTGAAATATTTAAGCAAGGGAATCTAATCAATAAGAAACCAGGTGAGATAATTTGTTATCAAGGAGAAGTTGGTGACAAGATGTTCATCTTGGTATCCGGAAAATTGGGAGTATTCGTAGGTGATAAAATAGTCGCTTGTTACAACACAAGGGGCGAGGTCATCGGTGAAACATCAGTCCTTTTAGGCTATGCCTCGGACGTCGAAGGTTTTGATAAAAGGACAGCAACGGTTAAAACTATCACTAGGAGTCGTTTGATGAGTATTGACGCTACAGAGATTGATAGTCTAATAGACTCCAACCCATCAATGATATTACATATTACCAAGAAACTAGCGGATCGATTAAAAGGGTGCAACAATGTCTTCATTGAAGCTCAGAATGATGTAGAAGATTATATGAACAAGCTGGCTGTTAAGGAAGGTTCATGCGGAGCTGAAATGGAGCGGATTTTAGACCTATTCATGGAGAACGTGAACCTTATCGAGATTTGCTCTTCAGAGGTCAAAGTCCTAAAGAAGATGTATGAGGCTATAGGTTCCAAGCATAAAATACTGAGTGAGAGACTCGGTGGTATGTCTAAATAAAGAAATGAACATAAGACAATGGTTGTATCGTGAACAAGTTGAATCGACTAATGATTGGATGAAGGTTAACTACGAACGATTGACGGTTGGAACATGTTTATATGCTCAGACTCAAACAAGCGGACGTGGTAGGGGTTCTAATAGATGGCAGTCTCCCAAGGGTGGTTTATATTTTTCGGTACTACTGTCTAAGGGTCCCAAACTACCTAATACTAATCTACTGATGTCGCACTTCTCCTACCATGCTAAAGAATTCTTGAACAACCGTTTTCATTTGAAGATAGAATTTAAGTCTCCGAATGATTTACATGTTAACGGTTGTAAACTAATGGGAGTACTAATTGATAATTTATTTCATGGTAACCGTTTGGCTGCTTGTATTTTAGGAGTTGGACTAAATGTTAATAATGAATTGAAAGACTCTATAAGCTGGAATAATGGAACTGCTGTTAGTCTGCAAGAGCTATTAGGTAAAGAATCCGACTTAGATCAAAATAAATTGATGGTAGAGATGTTGGAGTCTTATGATAATCATGATCTAATTATTATTTAATATGCAAAACCTAACCATAGAATATAGTTTTCAGAATTTATCATTACGAGAAAAAAAGCCAAAGATTGCATGGGTCTCTGAGACCGGAATCATTGAATGGTCTACGAAAGATTTTCCTCAGTATTTTCCTGTTGGCAAGATGCTTGAGTGGGTTCTGTACCAGAAGATTCTTGAGCATTTAGATCAAATAATAATTGAGTTTGGTCCTAAACTTGAGAGATTAAAATACTTTAAGTCGCCATTTAGAAAGCTAAGTCCAAGTCTTGATTTTGATCAACGAAACGATATTCGCGCTCTTATTGAATATAGATTGCCAGATGATTTTGATGATTTTTCTATAGAGCTCCAAGACTTGAATTTAGGTCTTCACTTAACTGAACTTTCCAGATTTTATCTATACTTTGCAAACCATCTGCCTCAAATGACTTTTTCAAATTTGTCAGATCACAGTGCTAAGGTGTTATTGAGTAAAGATGATGTAGTGATAAGAGAGTGGTATCTGCCGTATGTTTTTGGTACTCAAAGAATCGAATGGATAGTTGAAGCTAATGATTCGGATAAGAAATGGATTACTAAATTGAAGGAATGTTTTGAATGTGACGATGCTAACGATTGGTCTTATTTTGAAAATGGTTTCGATCTATTCATATTATCAAATAAGTACTGGAGTATATGGATACAAGGTGATTTAACTAGATGGGAAATAGCCTTAATATGTATTAATTTACTTAGTGAAATTTATCCGTGCAGTAAAGATTTTAATCAAATTGAATCGCTCATAACCTCGAGATGCTGTCCATGGCCACAAAGTAAAGTTGAGGTCAATTTAAGTTGAGAAACATTCGATTTATAATTCCTTTACTGGGGATTGTTTTATTTACCTATTTAATTAGTAGGCTTTCTTGGCAAAAGATATTGATTAATGTTTCAGAATTAGAGTGGTGGCAGCTGTTGTTACCCGCTTTATGTGCGGCTTCGGGGATATTTATTAAATCACTTCGATGGAGCTATTTAATTAATTGTAAAGTAGAACAACGAAAACAAGCTAGAGATATCTTTCTAGCTTCTATATTTTATGGAATGGTTACACCGGGTCGGATCGGTGAGTTCGTAAAAATAGAATATCTTAAAGACTTGGGTTATGAGTATAAGAGAGGTCTTTTTTATACTATTTATGATCGCATTTTTGATGTAATAATTCTTCTTATTTCGAGTGCTTTGACTGGCTATGTGTTTGGATTTTATTCGAGTTGGCTATTACTCATGGTACTTTTTATACTAGTTTTAGGGTTTGTCTTACACCGAAAGCTAGCTTTTTTTATGAATGAAAGTGTTTCTTGGATAAGATACTTAAAATTCTTATTATTAACTGTGGCGGCCTACGTGATATATGCCATTGGAATTTTATTTATTTTGAAGATTCAAGATTTGGTGGAATCTATTAAAACTATTTTGGTAGTTTTTACGGGTAATCTAGTATCACTAATCCCGGTATCTATTCATGGTTTGGGTACCAGAGAATCAGTGTTTTTTTTGTTTCTAGACTGGCTTCCTAATGAAACTTTGCTGGTGGCATCATTAACTCACTTTTTTACTACTTTTACAGGGACTGCTATTTTTTGCTCCTTGTATCTGGGTGTGGGTCTTTCAAAAAGGTCACCTTTAAGTTCAAATACACCTTTACCATCTGATTGATTATCCGCCTAATAATTGAAGAGCTTGCTGTGGTAGAGCATTAGCTTGGGCTAATTGTGCGGTTCCCGCTTGAATTAGAATTTGTGTTCTCGTAAATGAAACAGTTTCCACTGCTATATCCACGTCTCTAATTCGAGATTCTGCAGCCTGTAGGTTATTCGTGGTTACGGTTAAGTTATTAATGGTCGATGTTAAACGATTCTGCAATGAACCTAACTTTGATCTTTCGGAGCTTACTTTTCTAACAGCTCTATCGACAGTTCCTAGGGCCTTTATAGCAGAAGCAAAACTTGTTACATCAATACCTTTAAGCCCTAATGCTCTAGCTGAAAAATTTGCAATACTACTTTCTAAAGTTTGACTTTCATTTGCACCAATTTGAAGTGAGAAGCTTCGGTCTGATACATGAACCGCATACTCTGTTCTACCAACCCCCTGAGCTGCTTGAGTTCCATCTATACCAAAACTACTAAATAATGTTGTTTGCGAAGTTGAGGCAGTAAAGGTCGTTGGTTCAACACCAATGCCAAAACGAGGGTCTTTAGATGTGAATAATATTCTAGAATCATCGCCAACGGATTTTGAATGAAATTGTAGCCTTCCACCCGAATCATAACCAAAGGTCACATCGGTAGAATTTAATCCACTACTATTAATAATTTGTGCAATTGAGGTAGAGGAGACTGCTTGATTAACATTTGTAGCGACTTGACGTCTATTTCCGCCAACATCTTGAATACCGGCTGCAAGAACAATATCTCCGCTTGAGGCTCCAAATCGATCGATAATTTCGAAACGTACTGTGGTATCAAAAATATAACCTCGGTCAGCGAAGGCATCATTTGTTAACCCAGTAAAGTCGGCAGGAACTCCACCTTTACCAACTGCAGTTCCACCATCAACCATACCGATATCTGCTAGATTTCCATTCCCAATTAAAGAGATTTTAAGTGCAGTATCTTCACCATCTTCCAAAGACTCTATACTTAATTGACCACTATTATTAATTTTTGCTTCAGCCATTATGTTGGCACTTCGCATAGAATTATTAATTACTTGAACGATGCTAACAGGGGAGATGTTTGAGTTAGCTGGAAACTGAATTCTATCGGGAGTGTTAAAGGTATCTGTCTCTCTACCATCAGGTCCTTCGATCTTAAAGATTAAATCAGTAACACCAACCTTGAGGCCATTACTAACATCTTTTGCTCCCTCTAACCGTGCTATTTCGCCCTGATCGCCCATGAATACTCCATTCTGAATACCCAGAACATTACTAGCAGATGAGCTTGCATTATAGATTGATATTTTGGCACTAGAACCCGTGAATCCAGAAGATAGTATAAGATTATTTCCACGGAATGATGCCCTGATATTGGGAGGCGTCCAAATACGATCTGGATTACCACTAAATACAAGACTTTTATTTGCTCCAATATCGCGTCCCAATCCTATTGAAGTATTAATGATACTTTCTATGGATGCTGTAGAGTATGTCGTATTTGCTTTTAATGTAATTTGAACTGGGTCAGAAGGTATGGTTTCGCCTTCACCTGTGGCTGTAACTGTATATGCATTCGTGTCTGCAATTGTGAATGTCGCATCAGTATTGCCAATTCTAATAACGTCCACTGGCGATTCAGTTCCATCAATTGTGGCTGGAGTAGCAGGTTCAAATTCAAGATCTATTCCAGGAATAACGCCCGAGAAACGTGTATTCGTGGTTGATGATTGAGTAATAATTGGATCAACGACACCTTGTTGAGTAGCGGTGGCTCGGTAAGCAGGGTCTCTGGAGGGTACCGTCTCTTCAAAACCAAATGCTTTTATGAGGTTTTCATCTGCTGCAAAGCTGATATCTCCAATTGTTCCCTCAGAGCCAGAGGTAAATAATACTTGTCCAGTTGATCGATTAAAACTTACATCAGTGCCTCGAATACCAAGTCCACCTTCACGAGGTGATTTGGTGATAGCAGACTTCAATTGGCTCACCAATTCTTGGACACTCACATCAGCTGAAAGGGTAACTCTAGTTATATTAGTATTCCCACGAATGGTTAATTCTTGAGGTGTAGACAGAACGCTATTTCCCTCGTTATTGAAAAAGGATTCAATATCTCCAATTTTGGTATCAAGGTCGACTAGTTCACCTTCATCTTTATCCACAAGAATATTACTAGCAAGTTGTTGCCTTTCTCCTCTAGAGGCTAGATTTATTTCTACCAGATAGTCGCCAGAACTACCCGTAGTGCTATCAACTTGGATACCTTCCATACCTTCAGAATTTACGCTAACTAAAGCGGTAGCAGAGCCATCCAGAAGTTTTTTGGTATTGAATTCGGTAGTTGATGCAATTCGATCCATTTCATCGACTAATTGATCAACTTCACGCTGTATCTCTTGGCGATCATTGGTAGTTAAGGTATCACTAGATGCTTGAATTGTTAGTTCTCTGATTCGATTAAGAATTGCTGCATCTTCGTTTAATGCTCCCTCAGCAGTTTGAATTAGTGATATACCATCTTGAGCATTTAATATAGCGCGGTTTAGACCTTTAATCTGACCTCTCAATTTTTCACTAATGGTTAACCCAGCAGCATCATCAGCACCGCGATTAATCCTGAGTCCCGAGGAGAGTCTTTCTATTGAAGTATTCAGAGTCTGCTGATTCTTCTGCAGATTACCCTGTGCAATTAGAGCGCTGACATTATTATTTATTCGAAAACCCATGGCTGGTCTCCCTGATAGCAACCCTCTTTGGTTACGTTACTGAGAGAACTCATCCTTGAGCTCCAAATAGTTTAAGACTTTTCGCCTATTTCAAAGTTATCGACAGCTACAACAATAATTCTTAAACAAATAAAAACAAACTCAAATAGTCTTAATGAGTTGTTTTAAACCAGATACTAGAAAGAACATAATTAAAATAGGTAGGAATAGAAGAGAGACTGACAGTCCAATCAACAGAAAACGAGATAACCATTTTAAAAAGACTTGGTTTTCAATTAATTCAGCCATTGGCGGAGAATATAGATAGTAGTTTTGAATTAACTTTAAGCCCCAAGGATTATTTATTAAAAAATGATCTCGAAAGTAGACGAATGATTTTGTGATGAAACTATTTTTTCCAAAACTTGCCGATATTATGAAACATCCACCACTTTGGCTTGGTCCTGGTATGAACGTAGGATCAAACGGTACAAAAGAATTATTTTGATTAGAATTTGTACCGTCATCTTCGATTATTGAAACCAATGTGACACTTTCATTACTTGAAGATTTTCCATCTCTTACTGTTAATGAGAACTCATAAAATCCGGTTGCACTAGCAAAAAATGTAGTTACAGAGCTATTTTGACTGCTCAGAATGACAGGTGTGCCGCTAATTTGTTGCCAAAAATAAGTCAGTGGATCACCGTCTTGATCAAAACTGCGATTACCATCTAATGTAATCACTGAAGATCGAGCCTGAATTTGATTGTCACTGGCGATTGCGATAGGCACGAATTGGGTATCGCTATTTACTGCTACTGTTACGATATCTTCAAATGAGTAAAATTGATCTGTAGCCACAACTAGTGAAAATGAATACAATCCGCCTTTATTAGGCGAGAAACTTGTACTAGATGCATTGCTATTACTCAGATTAACTGTTTCTGGTCCTCCGGTTTGTTTCCAGAAATAATTGATTAACTGACTACTACCTCCCGTACTTGTCGAACCATCAAGTAATATGGTTCGGTTTA
>JAYZAC010000070.1:0-12459 GCA_036339875.1 bacterium
AAACGCTTGACTGGAATCACTAGAAAAAATGATACTGTTGGGTTTCTATTTTTATTATTTACATTCTAAGGTTACCCGTATGAATTCTGTTTTGAAACCACGCCAATGTGCTAACTCAGTTATCGTAGCTAGGCCTCACTACTTCAAATTTAACTCTGAAACTGCTGGTGATAATTTATTTCAAAATATTGTAGATATGGAGAATTCAGAGAATTTTAAAGATAAAGTTATGCACGAATTTAATAGGTGTGTTACCTCTTTAAGAGAGGTTGGTCTGCATGTAAGTATTCTGGATGATATTCATCCCCCTGTTGAGGAGTTAATTGATTCATTATTTCCTAATAATTGGTTCAGTACTGATTGCTTCGGAGTCATTAAAGTTTTTCCAATGCTTGCATCTAATAGACAGGCAGAGGTGCGACCAGAATATTTACGAACATTATTAGAATCTGAAGGTTTTATTGTTAATGAAATAATTGATTATCGAATTCAGTTAAACGGAATTCTTGAGGGTACTGGAAGCATTGTGAAGGATCATACGAATAGTACTATTTACGCGTCATTATCTTCTCGTTGCGAGTGGGAGGCTTTAAGATCCTTTAAGGAGTTGAGCCCATGGAATATTGGTTGTTGTTTTGAGACCTCAGATCGAAGAGGTTATCCTATTTATCACACCAATGTGGTCTTGAGTCTAGGTGATAAGTTTGCTGTTTTGTGCGACCAGGCGATTCCAGATTTGGAAGATCGTAAAATATTGATAGAACGTTTAAGTAAGCATCGTGAAGTTATCTTAATATCAATGAAACAGATGGAGCAGTTCTGTGGAAATATATTAGAGGTAGAGAGTCTCACTGGTGAATCTCTAGTTCTAATGTCAAAGCGTGCCTTTGAAAACTTCAATGATAATCAGCTAGTTAGCTTACAGAAATTTGCGAGAATAGTGGCAATCCCAATACCAACTATTGAGGATGTAGGAGGAGGAAGCATAAGGTGTATGCTTGCTGAAAACTTTCTACCTCGAAATGTTTAATACTAATGGTTTCGAACTTGTTGTATGAGTTCAAGGGCCATTTTGTGTAATGTGTAGTTAGCCGTAGCAAGTACTTGCCCGGAGGAATTTGAATCTAGTGGGTTTCCATCAAAGTCAGATATAAAACCGCCAGCTTCTGTTACGATTGGAACCACTGCTGCATAATCATGAATTTCCATTTGATTTTCAATCACCATATCTATACGTCCCTGAGCTAATAGACAGTATTGCATGGCGTCGCCTCCAAATGAGCTTAGCCAGCACCGTTCATGTAGCTCTGAAAGTAATTGTTTATGCCATAGATCAGGGAACATTGATGGTGTTGTTGTGCTCCATACAATACTGTCCCACGTTCTTTTATCAGAAGTTTTCAGAAGTCCTGATGGTCCGAAGGCGCCGGAACCTTTAATTGCTTGATATTCCTGCTTTACGGCGGGAAGGTAGACCCATCCACTATGGAATTCTCTTGAGACTTCAAGACCCATGAGAGTGGTGTAGGTAGGTTTGCCTGTTACCAATGCAATCGTGCCATCTATTGGATCTAAAATGAATCTATGTTCACTTTCCTTATAAGCCAGTTTCTCAGCATATTCCTCGCCAAGGATACCTGCATTTGGATATTGGCATTCGATTAATTTTCGTAACTGTTTTTCGATCTCAAGATCAATTTTAGTTACAACTGGTGAGGCTGCATTCTTTTCACTTAAAAAATCTGAGCCGGTTTTGAGGTCAAGATTAATTGAGTTGATTATATTATCAACTTCAATTTTAGCTAAATTACATAATTTTAGAAATGAATCCGACATACTCTTAGATTATCACATATTAATTCATTTACTGTGGCGTTCTTGAAGTCTTTTGACAACATCCTCGATAGATTTATCGCGAGCTTCCAAAAGAACCATTAGATGGTATATAAGATCAGAAGCTTCATCCACAAGATTATCCTGCTGCAGAGCTCCCGCTAAAGCTGTTTCAACGCCCTCCTCACCAACTTTTTGTGCAATGCGAGCTAGGCCAGATTCAAATAGAGAAGTGGTATAGCTACCTTCGATCATAGATAATTTTCTTTCAGAAATGATTTTTTGTAATTGAGAAAGAAAGTCCATTGTACCGGCGGGAATTGTTTTCTCTGAGCTATCAAAACAGCTTGTTGTATTACGATGACAAGTGGGCCCAATTGGTTTCACTTGAGCTAAAAAACTATCATTATCACAATCAATAAAAAGTCGTTTAAGAATTAAAAAATTTCCTGATGTTTCGCCTTTCATCCAAAGTTTTTGACGACTTCTTGAGAAAAAACATAATTTCCCAGTTTTTATTGACTGTTCGATAGAGTCTGCATTAACAAAACCTAACATTAATACTCTTGCTGAATCATAATCTTGAACAACACAAGGTAATAATCCATTTGCCTTTGACCAATCAGGCTTTATTTCATTGCTGTACTCTATCATTACAAGGACCTCTCATTAGTTCAGATTCTGACTGGTATGTGATGTTCATTTAAATACTTCTTAAGTTGAGGTATGTCGAAAATCTGCTTATGAAAAACACTAGCAGCTAAAGCAGCTTCTACTTGCGTGATCTCGAATACGTCCAGAAAATGCTGCATACTACCGGCTCCTCCGGAAGCTACCATTGGAATATGAGTATTTTTACGAATTTCTGAAAGTTGTTCAAGATCGTATCCTTTGCGCATACCATCTTGATTCATACAGTTAACTACAACTTCGCCGGCACCAAGATTTTGGACTTCTTTGATCCAGTCAAGAGTTCTTTTTTTTGTATTAGTTGTTCGACTTTCATCTCCTGTGTATTGGTAGACAAGATAATCGTTATCTAACTCCATACTATCTATTCCAACTACTACACATTGAACGCCAAACTCCGCCGCTAGTTCTGATATTAAGCTTGGGTTCTCTAAAGCAGGAGAGTTGATTGAAATTTTTTCAGCCCCTCTTTGTAGAATTTCTCTAGCATCTTGAATGGTACGAATTCCGCCTGCCACACAAAAGGGAATATCTAGTATTTTACCAACCTTGTTGACCCATTCGCGACTAACTGTACGGCCTTCTGCAGAGGCACTGATATCATAAAAAACTAGCTCATCAGCTCCTTGGTCACGATAGCGTAGTGACAAGTCTTCAATACTACCCATATCTACATGATTTCGAAATTGGACTCCTTTGACGACTCTTCCATCTCGTACATCAAGACAGGGGATGATACGCTTAGCAAGCATTCTGATTCTCCTTAAGAGCTCGAACGGAATCGACATAATTAATTTTACCCTCAAGTATGGCTCGTCCAGCAACTGCCGCCCAGACTCCAGAGTTTTGCAAAGTGACCAGATCTTGTACGTCTCTTACTCCACCGGAGGCAATCCATTGAAAGTGAGGGTATTTAGTGACTAAATATTCATACAGGTCTATTGCAGGGCCCTGCATTGTGCCATCGCATTCAATATCTGTGCACAAAATGGTTAATCCCTGATAGGGTGCAAAATGACTTAAAACCTGGGAGATATCTAGTTTAGAAGGATTGAGCCAACCACTGCCATAGGGTTGAGGTTGATTGATTCTATCCCATCTCACATCGATGGCTAAAGCTACCCTACTGGATTCATTAATCTTGCTAAGCCATTCAGCAACTAGCTCAGGCTCTTTGCAAGCCATGCTTCCGATTAAAATACGATCAATTCCAGCCGATAATAGTTCTTCACAATCTTTAAGATTACGTATTCCACCACCCCACTGAATTTTAGAACTGATTACTTTTCTTAGCTTTTTAATAAGTTCCCATTGTCTTTTATTTGAATCTCTAGCTCCTTCAAGATCTACAAGATGGACCCATTGGGCACCTTGTTTTTCTAAGTTTTGAGCAATATCTATTAGATTTCCAAAGTCAGTAACATGATTATAATTTCCTTTCAGTAATCGAACGCATCTACCACCTAAAATATCGATTGCAGGAATGAACTTCATTTGTTTCTTCTTTCAGTATACTGACAAAAATTTTGGAGGATTTTAGCTCCAATGACTCCTGACCTTTCAGGATGAAACTGACAGCCCCAGACCCCTTGAGTTGCGACGATAGCAGACATATTAATATGGTAATCTGTACTGGCAATACAGCAACTGGAAAGTTCTGCGTAATAGCTATGCACAAAGTAGACGTATGAGTTTTGAGGAATATTGTTTGTTATAGGATTAGGCTTCAATATATCTAATTGATTCCAACCCATATGTGGGATGCTGTAACCTCGTTTTACTGGAATTGATTTTACTTTTCCTGGTAAAAGTCCGAGACATTCCACTTGACCTTCTTCACTATCTTCAAAGAGTAGCTGCATACCCAGACAGATGCCTAAAATCGGTTGCTGACTTGTTTGCAAAAATTTGACTAGTCCGTGAGTGTGGAGGGTCTGCATTGCTTTCTTTGCCGCTCCAACGCCAGGCAATAAAAGCTTATCGGCTTTAATTAATTGATCGACTTTGGAGCTAACGAAACTTTGCGAACCGATGCGATCCAGTGCAAACTGAATGCTAGCAAGATTAGCACCTCCGCTATCTACAATGCCAATCTTCATTAAAGAACTCCTTTACTCGATGGAATTTGATTGCCTTGTATTGCGCAGGACTCTTTGATGCATTTACCTAAAGCCTTAAAGCTTGATTCAACCTTATGGTGAGAGTTTTCGCCGTTAACAGATATGTGCAAGGCACATCCAAGAGATTGAGCTAGACTCTGATAAAAATGGGGAACCATTTCAAGATTAAGTTTGCCTAGGTGACCTTTGCCAAAATGGCCTTCTAAGACGAAAGCGGGTCGACCACTGAGATCCATAGCCATATGACAAAGCGCTTCATCCATTGGTAAAACAAAACTATAACGCTGGATACCTCTTCGCTCTCCTAATGCAATTTTGAGCGCCTGTCCAAGTGCCAGAGCACAATCTTCAACACTATGATGATCATCCACTTGGAGATCGCCATCACAAATTAATTCTAAATCAAGATTTCCGTGACGGGCTATTTGTTCAATCATGTGATCCAAATATTCAATTCCAGTCTTTACAGAAGATCGACAGCCGTTGTCTAAGCTAATATTCACAATAATTTGAGTTTCTGAGGTTTTACGAACGGCACGTCCTTCACGATTGACTTTGGTAGTCAGTGGAACTCCGATCGATTTTAATAGAAGATCGTTTTGGACTGGTGAACCAATTGTAATTCTTAAACAATTATTGACTTGACTGGTACGATCTCGAACCAGTAGACCTGACTTTAATAGCGTTTGAAAGGTCTTCTTGGGTTCACTGAACTCTACTAATAAAAAATTAGTATAGGAGGAATAAATCTTGACCACATCAGATAAATTTATGAGTTGTTCAGAAACGCGTTTTCTTTCAGATATAATTTTATCCCATTGAGATTTATATGCAGAAATAGCGGCTGGTGATAAAGCCTCAGTAGCTGCTTCTATGCATGGTCTTGGAATGGGATAAGGCGCTAGAATACTCTGCATAGCTTCAATGATTTCGTGATTTGCAATCGTGCACCCAATTCTCAAGCCTGCCATTGCAAAAGCTTTACTGAGCGTGCGAAGAATAACCAAATTAGGATATTGTTCAACATACTGAATCATGGATTCACGGTTCTCAAAATCCATGTAAGCTTCATCGATTACTAATATTGCTCGGTCTTTAATTTTCTTATTGAATTCTAATATTTCCTCGACTCTTAGCAGTGTTCCTGATGGATTATTAGGGTTACATACGAAAATCAGAGAGACCTGATTTTGCTGTACTTTTTCATATAATTTAGTCCAGTTTACAGTGAAATCTGATTCAAAATCTTGTTCAAGAAGTTTTACTCCTTGTACTCTAGCGGCTACCCCATAGTATCCAAAACTGGGTCGTAAAGTAAGTGCTTGATTTTGTCCTGGTTCACAGAATAACTTCATCAGAAGTTCAATTGCTTCGTCACTACCCCTACTTAAAAGAATCTGATCAGATTTTCCACCGAAATATCGTGCAAATGCGGCCTTGAGATTTTGTGGTTGAGGGTCTGGATAACGGTTCCAATCTTTACCGCATGCTCCTGAAATAGGAGCTTCGATAGCACTTTCATTTGCATCAAGAAAGATCATATTATTATCTAGATTAGGGGCTTCAATACGAGCTGAACTGTATGCTTTGAATTCGCGTAAATCTTTTCGAATAAGCTTGCGTATACTCATAACCCTTTCTCCAATACTTCTCTACGAATACTTACAGCCCTTCTGTGAGCCTCTAAAGATTCCATTGAGGCTAGAGTTTCTACGCAAGGTGCAAGATTAATTAGACCTTGCGGATCAAGATTCTGTACGGTCATACTTCTTCTAAAACTATCAAGGTTAAGACCTCCCATTTTACTTGCATAACCTGAGGTGGGTAAAACATGATTTGTACCCGAAGCATAATCCCCAACTGCTTCGGGGGTCCATTCACCTATAAATACACTACCCGCATTTATAATTTTATCAAGATAGCTATCAGCTTTATTCACTTGAATAATGAGATGTTCTGGACCCAGTTGATTGGAAAGATCAAGTGCATCATAGATATCATTCATAATTATAATTTGAGCATTTTGAAGTGCTTTTGATGCGATAGCTTTTCGCGGTAGATCCTTTAATTGGTTTTCAGTCTCTTTTCGTATTGCGTTAGCAGATTGCTCACTAAACGTAAGTGTTATAACACTTGCCAGAGTATCGTGTTCCGCTTGGCTTAGCAAATCAGCGGCTACAAATTCAGGACGAGCAGTTTCATCTGCTATTACTAGAACCTCTGAAGGTCCTGCCGGCATGTCGATAGCTGGACCTCCAAACTCTTGACTTACAATAATTTTGGCTAAATTTACATATTGGTTTCCAGGGCCAAATATTTTATTAACTTTAGGGATTGGTCCGCAGCCATAAGCCATAGCAGCGATAGCTTGCGCACCACCGATAGCAAAGACTTGATTGATACCACACATTTTTGCTGCATAAAGAATTGCTGGATTGATTTTCCCCGAACTATCGGGAGGTGTACATAAAATAACTTTTTCACAATTAGCAAGGCGGGCGGGAATTGCCATCATGAGAACCGTAGAAACTAAAGGCGCAGTTCCTCCGGGTATATAGAGTCCAACGGATTGAATCGGTCGATATACTCTTTTACATCGAACACCTGGCATCGTCTCAAGTTCATATTCACCAGCTAGTTGGACGTTGTGGAATTTGCTAATGTTTTCAATAGCTTGCAGAATTGCATCTTTCTCTTTTTCAGATAAGGACTGTTCATCACAGGTTTGAATCAAGTTATCAAAGACAAAATCAGCATAATCAAATTGCTTGGTATATTTGATTAACGAATCAAGACCTTCATTTTTAACAGCGTTGATTATATTTTGGACACTGAGTTGAGTTTCTTTCGAGAAAGCTACAGATTGAGTGCGTTGGATCAATTGCTGTTGTTCTTTGGAGGAAATTGAATTCCATAGTATTGTTTGCATTTCAGACCATCATCTTTTCAATTGGTAATACTAAGATTGCAGAAGCTCCCGCTTTTTTTAATTCTTCCATAGTTTCCCAAAAAATATTTTCCTGACACACTGCGTGTATTGCTACTTTGCCTGGTATACCTGGAAGAGTTAGAGTAGTCGGAGCCTCTGCTCCCGGCAAGAGCTCTCTGATTTGTTTGACGCTATTTTCAGGCGCGTGCAACATAATATATTTGCTTTCAGAAGCAGATAAAACACCTTTGACCCGAGTCAATAAACGATTAAATATTGATAGTTTTTCATCACTTAGGTTTTTAGATTTTTTTATAAGAATTGCTTCTGAAGATTGAATTTCTTGCAGTAAACGCATGCCATTGGCTACCAATGTTGCTCCTGTAGAGACAAGATCTGCAATGGCATCAGCTATCTGAAGTTGTGGTGCGACCTCCACAGACCCCTCCATCTCTACCAGTTGTACTTCGATCTTATTATCGAACATGTATTTTTGTGTGATTCCAGGAAACGAGGTAGCAATTCGTAAACCATTTAATTGCTGGGTATTTTCAATTCTTGAATTTTCAGGGACTGCTAAACACAGGCGACATTTAGCTAAGCCAAGTCGATAACCTATTTCGAGGTCTTCAGCACCATTACTAGAAAAAAGTTGTTCGAGAAAAACATCTTCTCCAACAATTCCAGCATCACATACACCATTTGATACAAAGGAGGGGATATCATCGTCTCGAACCATTAATAAATCTAAGGGGAAATTTGGGACTCTATACAGTAAAGTTGATTTACCTGCTTGTATTTTAAGGCCACATTTTTCTAATAGATTTATACACTCTTTGGATAGCCTTCCCGATTTTTGGAGGGCAAGACGAAGTCGAGGTGTTTTTATCATAATTTCTCCATTCGATTAATGAGATTTTGATAACCCTTGTTATCTTCTTGAAATAGGAAGCGCGCCACTCGTCCAACCGTTGTAGTGCTGGCTCCAGTTAATTCGCTGATTTCTCTATAACTATGATTTTTGGACCATAAAAGTCGTGCAAGATTCCATCTTTCGGCCATTGCATTGAGTTCGGAGGGAGTACATAAATCTTTTAAGAAACCTTTAGTTTCTGCAGGACTTTCTAAAAGCTCAAGAGCCTTGAATAGATCCTCGAGATTTTGTTTATGATTCAGTGATCGATTTGGTCGCATTCTCCCTCCCTGTTATAATGAATTAATACAATAACACAAATGGTAAAAATGTCAAACATAGGTGAGTAGGATAATCACTATTTTATTGATTCAATACTTTTTCACCAAGCACACTAATTTTCTTTAGAATTTCCTGGTGAGCAATCTGTAGAGCTTTGGGATCTGAGCTAATTAGATAAGTGATCGGACTGAAGTCTTTCATTTCGATGTAAGCTCTAATTTCTCTTAGAGCTGGAACATCTGAAATAGTAGTACTATGTAGCCTCGCGGTAAGTAACAACTGTTTCATTTGAAGTTGGACTTCCGCAGCATAATTCTTCCGTAATTTGACATAACTAATAGCTCTTTCAAGTGATTTGAGGTTATCTTCGTGAACTCGTGTATGCATACTCACAACCTCATCTCGTTCCTTTTGATTATAGCCGTTTAAGATGTAGGCCATACTTCTTGTTGTAAAGCTTTTCGCTAGGTCAACTTTTTGTTTAATGTATTCATCTTCGTTAAGAAAATTAGTAATACCGTCTTGCTCAGCTTGTGATAAAAGACTTTCTAACTTGTCTCCTAGCTCGAGGGCACGAGTGCTTATTTTGGCTAGAAAACTGACATCCGTAGCTAATCCATCGATTCTTCTCTGAGCAAAGTCAAAGAATGATTGCAGATTTTTCTGTCTTTGTTTCAGATTGCCATCTGCACGGCTAATCATATCCAGATTAAATTCATTAATTTGGCGGATACGTTCTTTTAATTCAGGAATCCTCTCGAGCGATCCAACATCATCATAATGGAGTTTTTCTATTTCTTTAATTTGATCTTGAATATTATCCTCGTGTTTACGGACTTTAACCAAGTATTGAAACTCCGTCAGGGTCAATTGCATCCATTTGTCAGCCATTTCTGAAACTTGTTGAAGTCCAAATCTAAAATCGCCCTCACCAAGTTGGTGTAGAGGACCATAATCCGAAAGAACTTGAAGAAGTGTATTCATATTCAGTTTCTTTAAGCCTTCCACAGCTTTAGTCTGAGCAACTGTAAAAGCAATCTTACCTAAATCTAAAAATCTAACTCTTCGAAAAGTCATAGATATAATAGATTGCGTATTTTTGATCCATTGAGCACTATCATGCAATCGCTCGGCTAATTTTGACATTCGATCAAGGATTGCCTCGCTAGCTTTCCTACGCTTATTTAGTGCAAGTTGTACTTCTTCAGTATCATTACCAAGATACTGGTAATCGGACTCAGATATATTCGTAAAGAACTCCAGTTCTACGTAATCGCTGTAAAGACTAGATTCTGGAGCGGGTTCTTTTATCCCATAAGAAAGAAATTGATTCTTGATGTTTTTATATTGTGCAGTGATCTGTGATTGTGCTTGCTCAAAACTTATTGTATCTGAAGCAAATTTGAAGGAACTTCTACGATAGGCTTCGGCTAATTTTCTAGCTTGACTTTGTACAACTGAAACTGGTTGGGAAGACCATTTTTTGATAGCCCAATTGATGAAACTTTTACGAGGATCTTCTTGCGTCGCAATATTTTGAAGAGCCTTGAAGTCATTTTCATCTACATTACGAACTTTTTTTTGCGATGAGCTTTGTGTAACCCCACCCCAAAATCCGGGCAATTCGTAAATTTCACGCAAATTATGGATTTTGACAAGATTTTCATAATTACTCAGTATTTTGCGGCAGCGCGTAACTTCAGAACTTGGGGACTCAGACTTTCTAGGTAACCAATTTTTCAAGGTAACTCTTTCACGCCATTTGAGCCCACTGAGAAAATTGTTTATTCGTTTACTCAGCGCACGAGTGCTAAATTTCGTTGAAGCCATACTAGTCTGCTCGACTAGTTGTCCATCTGGAGTATAAAGTGATAATTGCTGTTCGTCAGTCAGTGGAATGGAAAGATTGTTGGTCGAAGCAGCCCAAGGGGCATTGCGTCGATCAATAAGATATATTACAGCATCCAGAACTCTACTTTGACTAGCTAAGGGTAAATTACTGAACGAGCCAAGCAATGAAGCATTAGTTTTAGTGCAGAATTTGGACGGTATTGCCACAGCTATCAAAGCGAGTGTCAATATTAATTTTGTCTTCATAATTTTCCCATGCAATTAGGTGAAATATTTTCACAATATTAAACCGTCTATGGCAAATAATATTTTATACCTCAGCTGAACTCTAAAATGTTAATACTTAAAGAATTTAAGTTATTTGATCTTCAAAAATAACATCGGAGTAATCTAATTGACCGCCTCGCTCTCTTGCGGGCTGAGTGGCTTTACCGATAACAATAAACATACTTATGACGTGGTCTTCCGGAAGGGAAATTATTTTAGCTACTTTTTTGGAGTCGAATCCAACCATTGGGCAGCTATCGTAACCCATATCTTTGGCAGCTAGCATCAAGGTTTGAGCTGCAATGCCTGTTGATCTCATTGCTTCGTCTCTTTGAAGGCTTTCGTTATTCCCGTAAAATCCAGTAATCATAGGGATGAGTTTACCTTGTACTTCTTGTGGTGCATTTCGCCAGTATCTCTCCGGCTGCTTTTCGTGAGCTTTTAGATCTGCGCACAAAACTACTAAAAGAGAGGCATCTTTTACTTGAGCCTGGTAATAACTAGCCTCGAAGATTTGCTGTCGTTTTTCTTTATCTCGCACTACAACGAAACGCCAATTTTGAATATTGAATGACGTAGGAGAAAGTAAGGTAGCTCCCATTAACTTCTTAATTTCTTGTTCGCTAAATTCATGTTTGGGGTCGAAATGTTTAATTGATCTTCGAGATTCTATTGCTTCAAAAGTTTGCATGGATGCTCCTATAATTCAGCCAAAGAGTTTCATAAATTTCATATTCGGCAATAAATTATCATAACTTAGCATTTAAGGACTAGACAGACTCGCTTATGATTCTTATGCTCAGGTGTTTTTAGGAGTTATTTATGACATCAGCTGTGGTTTATACCTTTCTTGTCTTTAGTTTGTTTGTTACTACGTATTGGGCGGCCCCAATTATATCTGTTCCCAATACCGAAAAAAATCGCGTCCTACTTGATAAATTAGGTTTGGATTATAGTTGTATGGGGAGTACTAAGGAAAAACTTAATTTTCATCTTGATGAAAAGGCTGAAAGAATTTTGGAAAGGCATGGCAATCACAAAAAAGCTATTTTCGCCGACAGTACTCTGGCAGTCGCAGATGTGGAAGCTCAGTTCGAAGCATTGATGAATGAGGATGATCTGGGCGTCTATCACACTTTTGCTGAGGTAGAATCTAAATTGCAGAACGCAGCAATGGTTTTTTCAGATTTGACCAATCTTAGTGTCATAGGAATGACTTATGAGAGTCGTCCAATTTATCTTTTGGAGCTTACTAACAAGAAAAGTAAGCTCGAGAAAGTTAATTTTTTAGTTACAGGGACTCACCACGCCAGAGAATGGATTTCTACTGAAGTTCCTATGGCATTAATCGCAGATTTTTTAACGAAGTATGGAGAGGATGATGAGGTAACTACTCTCTTGGACACCTCTAGAATATTTGTAATACCTATGCTTAATCCCGATGGAGCGGTCTATTCGAGAAAGCAAAAAAGAATGTGGCGAAAGAACCGTAGTAAAAACCGTTGGGGCATGGGTGTGGATAATAATCGCAACTACAGCTACGAGTGGGGTGGATATGGCGCGAGTGCATCTTC
>JAYZAC010000071.1:0-24914 GCA_036339875.1 bacterium
CGTTCATTCGAGAGAATTCCACTAGACCAACAAGATGTGATTGAACGTCAGATCATCTCCAATAGGATGCGTCAGCAAAGTAGTAACCTTTATGGTATGGACCAAGGAAGTGCCGCTCTCGTACAGATAATGTCATCCTTCTGTGATCAACCGAAATCGTACACTGACGCCTATCCAAAATATAAAAAGACGCAACTCGAAAATTTTGAATTTTTTCGCAACGATCCTGCACAATATTCCAACTGGATTCATGGTAAAACACAAGCTCGATTTGCTACCAATTATTGGGATGATATTATAGAAGTTGAATCCTTTCTATCACCCTCTGTGCAATTCATCTTCTATGGAAGAAGCAAACTTAAAGCCGTATTGCGAAATGATGATGATGGCTCATGGACTCTGCTTCAACCTGGGGGTAATATTTTAAGGTTTTCTCGCAGCTCTAGAGGTCGAGATACAAGCCTGAACTTTCTACTACCATTTCAGCCCGAAGAGTTCAGTCTCAGCCTTCTAGATGAGGAGGACAGAATTTTAGATCATCTTGGTACACAAGATAACTTTTCTCACAGGGGAGCATACTTAATTTTAAATAACTTTGAAGTTCTTCCAAGATTCAAATTATCTAATCTGGAGTAGTTAATTTAGTGAGATCAAATGATACCAAGATTGCGTGTCACATATTTCTACTGATATTCTGACCTACTAATGAGTCAAAACTTAAATGAAATTACTAAAACTATCTCTACAGACCTTGATAAGGTCAATGCAATTATTGATCAAGAATGCCACTCTGTTAACTCATCATATCTGCAAGAATTATTGAAATATACTTTTCGAGTAAGAGGTAAACTGCTCCGACCAACACTTGCAATAAGTACATCCGGTATCAGTGGGAAAAGTTGTTCGCAAGAAGTTCTCTGGATAGCGGCAGGTCTAGAAGTTCTACATACTGCATCTCTCGTTCATGACGATATTATTGACCGAGGTTTGTTGCGTCGGGGCCAAGCTACGATACACATGGAATATGGAATTGGAGAAGCAACTCTTTTGGGAGACTGGCTTCTAGCTAAATCTTTCGAATTGATGACTCGGGTGGGTAATCCCGTAATTAGTCATGAGATGACAATACTCACCAGTGAACTAACTGAGGGGCAGTTTTTAGAAATGGAAGCTAGTCGTGGCAAATATTATGATCAATCCAGCTACATGCGAATGATTGACTTAAAGACAGCTTCTATCTTTCGGTATGCTTGTAAGTTTGCATGCTTGTCGACCCCAGGCCTTCAAAGTCAGGCCCTCCAGATGTATGAGTTTGGAACTAATTTTGGAATAATGTTTCAAATAATTGACGACCTTATTGATTTATTTCAGGAAGACAAAGAAGCACTCAAATCCACTGGCCGAGACTTACTTAATGGACTAACAACATTACCTATTTTTATAGCTCTCGAAACCGAAGAGAATTGTACCGAAAAACCACTAAAGAAAGCTCTACAGAATAAAGATATAAATTATATCCAAAACGAATTACCTAGAACGTTAGTGCATTCAGGTGTGTACAATAAATGCGTGAATGTCGCAAGTGAATATGGAGCTAAAAGCTTAGATTACTTACCAACAGAAGAGTCTGGTGGGAGAATCCTGAAAGAACTTGTAGACTTCACTCTAAATCAAACTAAATCGGTGAACCTCGTTACTTAATCTTGATTTTCATCATGGATGATTATGCGAACCGATTGAATCGATAAATTATTCATTTCAATGATTTCAAAATAGAGGTTTTCCAAGCTAAAACTATCACCTTGACTCGGTATTCTCTCAAATAGTGTGATTAAATATCCCGCAAGTGTATCAAAACCTTGCTTACTTAATGATAGGCCAGTTTCCTCATTGAGATCATCAATATCTATAAGACCTTCCACATGAAACTCATTATCATTTATTTGTTTAACGAGTGGTTCGAAAACCTCGTGTTCTTCTGCAATCTCCCCAACAAGTTCTTCCATAATATCTTCTATTGTGACAATTCCATCGCAACCACCATACTCATCCACAGCAATTACAATTGTTTGACGATTTTTCTGCATCCTAAAAAACAGTTTATCGATAGCTAATGTATTAGGCACATAATCAACTGGTTGTACAAATTCCTCTATAGATTGATCCTTATCTACGCTAAGTGCCAGAACATCATAAATGTTTACATAGCCAGTTACTCTATCGATTCTATCTTCGTAGATGGGGTATCGGGTGAAGTAACTTCTTCGCGCAAAAGCAAGAAGATCAGCAACCTTCGTATTGATTGATGAAATTGCTCTTACCTGCGTTAAAGGAACCATAATTTCTTTAACCACAGTCTCACGAAACTCAATGGTAGATTGAATCATCTTCTCTGTTTCTTCTTGTACTTTGCCAGAATCAACTGACTTCTTCATCCAATGAACAAATTCTTCTCTAGAAATTGACATTGAAGCAGAACCAGACTTGATGCCAAACAGACTTGATATTGTATTGGAACAATATCTAATAATCTGAATCAATGGCCTCAATAAGAAAGTCATCAAACGCAGTGGTCGATCAATTAGAAAAATTAAGTCATTGGCATACCTTCTTCCTAAATTCTTAGGAACTATTTCAGAACAAAGTAAAATCAAAGGGGTAACTATAATTGAAGTTATAATCGGTATGGAACTTTCTAAATCAGGAATAGAAGTTAAGCTTTTAGCGAAGAATAAAGTAGCTAATGCGGCACAACTAGTATTGGCCACATTATTACCTATTAAAATTGCTGAAAGGGCTGTCTCAGAATTAGCAATTAATTGGAGTACTTGAACGGCTCTTTGAGAACCTTCTTCCCTTAGATGCTCCAGCTTTATTCGGTTTGCAGTTACCAAAACAATCTCTGCAGCTGAAAAGAACGCAGATATTAATAATGTTATAAAAACTGCAATTAGAATTGTACTCAACTTTGTTCCTCTCCTGATAACAAAAGATTAAGCTCAATCCACAATATTCTGCGATCCTCCATTTCCAGAACACTGATCACAAAATTAGTATCTTGTAATTTATCACCTACCTTGGGAATCCTATTTAACTGCTGAACTAAGAATCCAGCGATTGTTATTCCAGGTTCTAATTCCTCGTCATGAAATATATCTTCACCTATATGAGTATTTATTTCTCTACATGTAACCGAAGCATCTATCTTGAACAAGCCCTTTCCAAGTGTTTGTATTTCTTCCTCTTCAGTAATTTTTTCCGGATCTCTCCATTCTCCAAAAATACTCTCCAAGACTTCCTCAATACTTATAATTCCTTGAGTATTCCCGTATTCATCCAAGAGGACGGCTAACTTGAGATTTTTTGTCTGCATTTCCTGCAATAGTTTATCTAAGGGCTTTCGTTCGGGAATTAGATAAACGGGTTTCATAATTTCCTCTAATGACTTTTCAGGAAATAGTAAAAAATCCTTCACTTGAAAGTAAGCAACAATAGTATCTAAATCCTTTTCATAGACAGGCATCTTCGAGTAAGGAAAATCTATTAGTTTCTCTGATATGGATAAGCGAGATTCATTTAATTCAACAGCTAAAATATCTGGACGAGGCACCATTCGTTCAACAGCATAAACCTCATGAAATTCAAAAATCTGCTCAATTAACTTTTTTTCCCAACCATGAAAGACACCCTGTTGCTCGCCTAAACTGACCATGGTAGTTAACTCATCAGTAGACAAATCACCGTCTTCATTCTCTTTTTTCTTACCAAACAAAACATTCAAGATTGCTTCACTAATTTGATCTAATATTTTAATTACGGGATATACCGTTCTTTTCAAGAAAACAAGAATCGGAGCTGATAGCAGAGCAAAATTCGATGCGTTTTTCAATGCAATTGTCTTAGGGGTAATTTCCGAAAACACTATCAGTAATGCAGTCACAAAGAAAACAGAAGGAGCAAGTCCAGCTTCTCCAAAACTTTGCATAGCTAATTGCGAAACTTTTGATGATAAAAAAACATTCACTATTAGATTACCAACCAAGATAACAATTAAAGCACTAGATTTATTTTCCAAAAGATTGCGAAGACTTCGTGTAAAAATATTTTCCCGTGATTTGATTTTTTGAACTTCAGTATCTCGTAGAGAAAAAATTGATACTTCTGAGCCACTAAAGAGTGCTGATAACAGTAGCAAACTAATTAATAAAATCAAGTCAGCCAAAATGAACTCCTGCTACCTCAAAAATCTGGTACCTATTAAAAAAATGAAAACTACTGCAGAGCATTGAATTTTTTTGCATAATCTTTTGATAAATATAGATCACCTTTTTGAAAGTGAAACTCCGATAAGGCCAAGAATAATTCGGCACTTGACTGAACTTTTTCAGCGGCAATCTTGAGATTTTTGAAAGCTTCCTGTAGGTTCCCCTGCTTCATTAATACTCGAGCTTTTAAGATATAAGCATCCGCATATTCCGGCTCTATTTCTATAACCGTTTTCACCTGCTGCATTGCAAAAATAAAATCTTCTCCTAGGAGCCCAACACGACCTAATTCCACATAAATCCGTGGCTCTAATGGATCTAGTTGAGAAGCCTGTATAAGCAGTTGTTTTGCACTCTTCAGTTTACCAGATCTAATTTTCAATATCGCTGCACGAACTAAACTCAAAGCAATTTTATTAGATTCATCTGTGTTACTCGAGTCATACCTTATACCCTGACTTACCCGATACAACACCACATCTTGCGGACCAGGGTCCATATTTCGTTGATATAATTTCGTATTCATCCAAAGTCGGTACTTCTCAAGTTCTTCACCAAGAGTAACTTCATTAAGCATAACATGATTTTGCTGCCTCATTTCTACAGCATTAGAAGCTTTTTTTCTAAGTTCCTTGGCACGGTGAATTGAAATCAAAAAAACAGTCAGCAGTAATACCGAGAGTATCGTGACAACAATCATGATCTCTACAGCTGTATAACCTTTACGAAGGCGATTCATAATACCTATTGTGGACTAATATCCTTCTGTTTCCAAGAAATACCTGGAGGATGCTGTTGATGATTTTGAAATGCATCCATAAGTAACAATCCTGAACGCAATATTGAATCACTAAAGCGAACAAAATAATTTCTATCATTTGCCAAATAATTAAATTGCTGACTACTTTTTTTAATCTTTTTCTCGAATATCTTCTTTAATTCATCAGGCGTAAAATCAACAGAGGAAATTTTAAAGTGATTAGGTGAACCCGGTATAGCCTCTAGCTTGTAAATGGGAAAATACAAATTGAATATCGGCCCGTACCGACTTTTCTCAATTTCATTTGATCGGTAATTGAAATCTAAAATAGGATTTATGAATATTTCTTTGTCTCTCCCTGGCGGCGGAACAGCTTCCCAATGAAAAATACTACTTAATTCTGCTTGGCCAACTAGAGGTCGAACTCCCGTTGGATCTCCTGTAAACCCATAGCCGAATCCTACCCAAGTCGATCCCAATTCATGATTAATTTTTACTGGATGAATTGGCTTCGCTGTAATAAACCTTCTTTTAGACATTTTATCAACATACTTTAGAGCAAAAGAATCCTTCTCACTCAGTGCAGTTGAATTACTTTTATGCCCAATCAATTGCTTACTCAGAAGTGAATGACGCAGCTTAATAAATTTATAAAGTAGAGCGCGTCTTGCTAGAATCGTCATAGCAACTTGTTTTGGCATGTAATTAGACAGTTCATTAATGAATTCCAGACTGCCTCGACCTTTTAGAGAATTGTTACGGCTCTTTAACCAACTGTCACCCAAACAAATTCCTAGCGTAGTCCCAAAAAAAGTGGGGCTTGGCACGGGCTTTTCCCATATTATATTCACACTATTTCCGTCATCACTAAGTTCTCCACTTAAGCTATGCAGAATACCTGTTGGAAGTTTTACTGCATACTCTCCTCTTGAATTTAGTGGTTGTCGCTCTAGTGGTAAAAGGGTATTTTTCAATACCTCCTCTACATCAGATTTAAATGGCTGGAGCTCTTCTCCGCTAATATCTACGATTCCTGTACGTTGCTTCATAAGATCGTGAACTAGACCATAAATACTTCTATTATCTGGACTCGTTGAACCCATGCTTGATTTCAAAGAGTACTCAAGTGCTAAATTTTCCAAATTGTAATGCACCGATTGAAAACCATCATCGAATAAATTATTTGTAGTATCTTGCGAATATTGCTCTCTGAGGTCTAGCTCATAATTCAATAAACAAGCCATCCGTTTATGCTCTGGTGAAGTTTCTGTAGAACTGATACTGAAAACATCCTGATTGTCTGATTTATCAACTCTAATATCTTTTAAGTTTATATCCTCAAAAATCTGAAGACATTTAGAGGTCTTATTTTGGAAAGCTACATTGAACCTCACAACCAAATCAGGAAAATTATTTTTCCACAATCGAAACAGGTTTTGAAGTTCTTGCTGATAAGTTACCCGATTAGAAATTTTGGCTTTTTTATTATATCTGTCAATCCATTCGCGAAGATATATCTTACGACTATCCAAGCTGAGTTTAACCTTTTGTAATTGATCATAAATTTTTGTAAAGGCCTTGTTCAATCCAATAATCTCGGACATCATAAAAAGTCTAGTCTGAACAAGTTTTTGTAGGGAATCCAATAAATAATCAAAATCTTTTGGGGAAATGTTCTTTTTTGCTAATTCTGCTAAAAATCTGGCTAATTGACCTCTGTTGTACAGTTTTTTCAAATTGACTTTAATCTCATAAGTATTAAGCAATTCATTAATTGATAATTCTAATTTTTCAAAGTTACGTTTGTGACCTTCTAAATTGGAATAACGTTGATCAAACTCATTTAATAAAAGAATATTTCTCTCACCATTTTGCTGAATTTGGATACGTTTATTATTCAAGTAAGGCATAAAAATTGATTCTATATTGCTTTGTACCTTTACTAATCCATTCACCTCAAAGACGCTGTTTACATGAGTTAGGCCGGAGGTAAGTGAACCATTGACTTGTTGACCTTCAATAATAAAAGACCTTTTAAGATTCACCCCTTCAAAAAGAATAGATAATTTTCGATGTTCAATCTCAGTCAATTGATACTTTGATCTTCGACCTTGATGATCCTTATCGGAGATCAATAACACACCACGCGACATCCAAATAGAAACTGCAAAAATCATACTAAAATAATGAGAAGAAATCTCTTTATAGTTCTCAGACTGACTAGCAAACATAGCTAAATGATCGATTCGATTTTGTAATTCTTCTCCAATATGTTGATTCTTTCGTGAACCTAAATGATCAAAATTAGCCTGTTCATTCAATTCAAAACTTGCATGTATTGTTTCAAGTTCAATTTGTAAAACTGTACTAAACTCTAAAAGATCTAAATGCGCCCCAGTCAGTTTGATAAAATTATTGTGTATTTCCCACAAGCTGAAAGTACTACCTTCTTTTATCAACTGCGAGAACCAGCTATCAGCTTTCTGTAAATCGACTCCGAAATCGGTCAAAGCCTTCTTGAATGAATCTCCAAGCACAAATTTCTCTAGGAATTTGGCACGTACAGGCTTACTGTATTTCTTCACAAAATTATAATTGAGCCCTACATTTCTAGGGTCTTTTAGGAACAACTCGAACTCTCGTCCGGCCTCTTTTGAAGTCAAATCATTCAGAGGAAAGTAATGGTAGTCGTCTTCTGTTAATTTAGGAGTCGGTAACTTCTCTGCATTGCTCTTCTCAACAATCTTAGGAGAAGTTTTTGCTGTAAAATCTTGAGTGAGATCATCAACATCTGGCATTGTCTCCGCGAAATTTATTACCAAAGAAATTGTTGAAATAACAAAAAGCAACCTGCTAATTTTAGTCAGGTTGCCTTTGCAATAAATCATGACTCGTTACATTAGCGTCGATCTAGAACCGCGCACTCTCCATGATCTCACTAAATTCCTTTACTTTGGATTCAATATCTTGAGGCGTATAAATCTCACGATTAGCCCAATTCTTTTTCCAACCCCTAAGAGCATGACCACCTCTAGGTCGTTCAGGTTTACTGTGATAAAGAACTTTGGGCTCACCATCTGCATCTACTAATTGATCGTAAATTTTCTTTAATCGCGGCGTCAAAGGTTCCGAGGGCCTGTGAGCTTGATCATAATGTGATGCCCCTTTGAGTGCTTCGTTTAACTTGTCTGCAACTTCAGGTTTTACCGATATCTGCCTTTGCCATCCGGTTTGGTAGCTATATAGGAGACTCTGATCATTTTTTGGATACCCCAGAAGTTTCGCAGAATCCGCAAGATCAGTTAATTCTTGAATAGATTTACTCTGCCATTCTTGGCCTTTAACACCCTCAGTGTCTTGGCCGTAATTGCCATCCATCTGTTCTGTAATCGATTGTAATATTTGCATATCATCCGCTATTGGAAGTGTGTATAGCTTATCTTGGTCCAACGCGGGACCTCTCCAAGAGGGGTCACGCTTAATAGCCCGCAGTTTCGCTTCCCCTTTTTTATTCACATACAAATCGTATATTCTATTGTATTCCTCACGGTAATTACTTCCAAAATAAGAATCGTGATTTTCCACACGCTCCTTATTCTCCTTCAACCAGTTAATCATGGACTCGTTGAGTTTTACATTTCGATAACTTCCATCAGCTGAAAAAGAGGACAGAAGCCCTTCTCCTTCGACAGTAAATAGATCGTTAGTCCCCACTTTCGGAGATTCACCAGACTTTTCAATCGCTGATAAATAAGAATTCAGCTGATTCTTAGAATCGCTATGCGTTGATGGAAATCCGGCCCTATCTTGATTGCTATCTTGCTCTGGGTCTAAGTTAGCGTCGGAGCTGGAATCATTCGACTCCTCGTTAGATGTTTCTTGAGATTCTGTGGAGTCTGATGAGTTTTCCATTTCTAAATTTTCTTCAGTTGACTCTTCTAAATCCTTATCTGATTGCGAACCACCATCAGAATCGGGCAACACGTCCTCCGACTCTTCTGTCTCAGAATTCTTCGTTTCATTTTCTGAATCTGAAATGGTATCACTGTCACCGTCAGTACCATTACTTAAATCTCCATTGAAAATCATATTCCACATTTGCAACTTGTTCCAATCGTTTTGAATCGCTGCAATTGTCTCTAAATTTAATGAAAATTTAATTTCAACCCTTCGAGATCGATCCATATCTTCGGCTCCCGATCCATCCTTCACAGGCCTAGTCGCACCATATCCCTTGCGATCTACTGCTATCGATGTTTGGGATTGAAAATCATTGAATGATTGGGCATTACTTTCAGATGCACCCGACTGATTCCAATAATTGAAAACCGCATCAGCACGATCATCGGAAAGTCCATCGTTACCTGTACGTCCAGACTCGCCAACATAATTCGGAGCACTTCTTGAATCTGCATGCCCTTCAATTGCTAATTTGGCTATCAGCGGTGCTGTATGATCTTTTCCAAGGACATCAAGCAGTATTGGCAAACTATCTTTGAGTGCAGTATGTCCATCTGGCTTAACTTCAGACTTTAATGTATCAAACAAAACCTCAGCAGGAAATCTGAACGAAACACTATCATGCTCGGTTTGCTGAACGGTAACCTCATCTTCTTTACTCGAAGCAGATAATTCCTCAATATCTTTGCCCTTACGATTGAACTCAGCCTTGAGATATTTGATAAAAAGAGCTCTGAAGTTATCCACAAATCGTAAAAAACTACTCATTCCCTCGTATATACTGTAGTCGTATTTCTTGGGAATCTTGACCGTCGCCCTATCAGTACCCATAAACTTATATATCGCTGACATTGAAATAGCTAAACTAGGCGTATCGCGACCATCATCAAACAGCTTTACTTGATCATTTTCAGCCGCTTGTTCTTTCAAGATCCATTCGTAATGGGCATAGCAAAATAATCTTTTTTCAGCCTGTTTTTCTAAAGTATCAACCGATACATCTAACGCAGCCGGATTCTCAGACTTAACAATCTTTAGATCTTCCAGGGAAACATCTTTAAGAAGACTTAAGCAGCTTGTAGTGATCTGCGAAGAAAACGGGATATTAAGTGAATCAAATCGTTCCGCGTGTCTAGACTTCACATAAGTAACTAGCTCACCCGCTACTTTCCCATAATTATTCAGATTATTAATCGGCTTTCTACGTTTATCAAAATTCTTAATCCAATCAACTATACGCTGGCGGTCTATAGAGTTGGTTTCTTCCCACTCTTTATATTTTTTATGAACTTCCTTCCATGTTTGAAATGAAGTCAAAGATCGATCTATGACGTTAAGCATTACTTGGGTATAATTTCTTATCCGTGAGGCCAAATTCTCTACCTCTGTAATTTTAGCGCCACTCTGAACGGCTCTGCGTAAAAAGTTCAATAGTTTTGGCTTATCCGCTAGATCGGCCACCTTGACGGTACCATCATACTGGTTGATAAATTTTTGTAGCAGTTCGCCTTCCTTAACTAATGCTGCTTTCTGCACACTCAACTGTTGCATCTGGACCTCGAGAGCCTTGATAAGTTCTCGGATTTCATTAGCATTTTTGGATGTATCAGCTTGAAATTTGGGATTGCTCTTATATTCCTGCGCCTTAGGTAAAAAAACCTTCTCGAGATTATCTTGAAGCTTAGGAACACCTTTCTCATATGCGCCAGAAACACCGATGTACGCCCCAATTATTTGCTTATCTTTTTGATTCTTACCCATGAATGAAAAACCAGTTGTTTTCATCAATCCCTGAGAAAAAGCATTGAAGCGACTACGTTGTTCGTTATTCCATTTTGCAGTATCCACTGGCTGAGCAGAGCTGCCGTCAGTGTCACTCGAAGAGTCATCTTCGGTATCAGTATCGGTTCCATCTTCAGATTCAGACCCAGACGAATCATCATCCTCTGATTCTTCAATAAGCTGCATCTTTTGCTTGATTGCTAGATCAATATTATCTTTGGTAAATTGCCAAGATAAGATATAAACCATGGCCCATTTATTAGCCTCGTTCTTATCAAGACCCCCTGCTTTGGAAAGTTCTTTGATGTAATCAACGCGATTATTCAGTTCCAAAAAGATCGTATGACTAGATTTTTCATTTTTATGATTGGTGAACTCTACTTTGGATGCACCAGTGACATCAACATCCTTATTCGACAATAAAGCTGTATTGAAATTCAGAAATTGCCTACGATCATCGTCGTATCTTGTAAACCAGTTGATCCCCAATTCCTTTTCGATAGCCTGTAGGTTTAATCTAAAACTCGCACGCATCTCTGCTTCTTCGCTATCTAATTGCGCCTTGAGAGCAATAATCTGTTTCTCAGCTTCTTTGTAGGATTGGTTGTCCGCTCCTCCCGTAACGGCATCCTTAGCTTCTTCTGCAGCATTCAATAGTGCCTCTAACTTCTCCCTACGATCACTGAATAACTCTTTATGTTTTTCCCAAAGAGCTTCCTCAGCTTCGGATAGTACAGTTTCCTTCCCGCCTGCCGCGGCCAAGGAACTTTTATAATTGGCGTTTTCAAACACGCCCATTTTCAATGACTTAAGAGATTGCACATCAAATTTCATTAAAAAAGGCAACAATAATCCCGCGTTGTCTTCATTTTTAATGAATCCTTCAAGGAGCTTACGATTTTCTTTTTCAGCAACCTTCTTCATGATTTCTTCACTGCGCGCAAAACCTAAAGGACCTTCTGCAAATTCCTCTTTAGCTCGCGGCGTGATGTACTCAAAAGAGTCCTCACCAAAATCGAGGACATCTTCTATACCTACTGCACCTTTTTGATCGGATACGGTAATGTCCTGCGTCGTAGGTTCGTTAGCACTCGCACTTGTGACCAGTACTAAAACTGCAAATGTATATGTAATATAGCGACATATCCAATTAGGCATGGTTTCTCCTTCAAACGATAGGGAACGCGAAATGAGCATCCTCCTAGGCCTATGAAAGACTACGCACTTACCTCTAAAAAGTTTCAAAAGGAGTCTTTACATCAATCTACAGAATCAAATAAAATATATGCTCAACGGCAGATATGAACATTAATATCATAAAATGGTCGTATTTTGTCTTATTGGTGACGCTTTTCATAAATAAACTTAGCAAACCGTTATTCTTGCCAGTATCAGTTCATTGGGATAAACTTACGTGGAAAGTTTCTATTTCTCAAATTGAGGACCCCCATGCACATTGTCATAGCCGGCGCTGGTACTCTTGGACAGGGCGCTGTTGAAAAATTAGCCAAAGAAAATCATGAGCTTGTTCTGATTGATAATGATCCGGCCAAGATAGATCGAGTATCAAATTCAGTTGATTGTCAAACGGTTTTAGCAAGTGCAACTTCAGAAATTGCTCTGCGTCATGCGGGCATCGAGAAGGCTGACATGTTTTTAGCACTAACTAATAGTGACCATGTAAACATCATCTCTGGAATGATTGCGAAGGAATTTAATGTTCCAATTAAAATTTGTAAGATAGGTGATCCTGAATTTCACAATGAAGATCATATTTTGCAACTAAAACGTAATCGTGTTTTTGATCTTATTATATCCCCCGACAAAGCTGCAGCAGATGAGATAATAAGATTATTTGAGATGCCCGTAGCATCTGATTTTAATTACTTCGCAAAAAATAAGGGCGCGATTGTAGCCGTTAATATTGATGAGGATCACCATTTCGCAGGAAAATTGATTTCAGAATTACAAGATGAGGGTATAGGAACAGATAAAATTATCGCCGCAATTGACCGTGATAACGGAACTATAATTCCAACTGAAGATATGGAAATTATAGTTAACGATACCATTTATGTTGCTGGATCTAGATGGGTTATACGAAAATTTGCTCGTGAAAGAACTCACAATGACATTCGACAAATTATAATTGTGGGAGGGGGACATTTATCCCTAACCGTTGCTCGCGAACTTGAAAATATTCTTCATGTGAAAATAATAGAGTCAGATTTTAAGCGATGTGAAGAACTTGCTGGACAATTAAGTAAAGCAATGGTTCTACATGGAGACGGAACTGATGCTGGCTTACTCAAATCCGAAAAAATTGATCATTGTCAGGCTTTGATATCAGTAACTAAAGATGAAGAAAGTAATATTCTAGTAGGTCTTCTAGGTAAATCTCTCGGAGCCCAAAAAGCTTTTTGCTTAACCCAAAAACAAGATTACTCAAAACTGGTAGCCAAATTAGGAATCGATGCCACCATTAGCCCAAGAACAGCAGCAATTTCTGAAATCACTCGCTTTGTAAGACGAGGTTATGTTGAAAAAGTTATCTCTTTCAAAGCTAATAATGCTGAAGCAATAGAATTTATTGTGCCTCCTGGGGCTTTAATTACACAAAATTCAATTACTCAGCTTGATCTACCTCCAGATGTTCTTATTGGAGGAGTTGTCAGCGGAGGTGCATTTAAAATTCCGGTAGGATCAACGTTAATTCAGCCTGGCGACCACGTTATAGTATTTGCATTACCGGAGAAAATCCCGATAGCTGAAAAATTTTTCAGTAATGATGACTTAAGTATAGACTAAGTTGTCCCATACTTTACCCAAAAAAAAATGTAAGGTAAACTCAACAAACAACCTAAGGGTAGAGTTATCAATCCAAGTATTTAACATCGATATCTTGTAGTCGATAGTTCGAATAATTAAAGAATTTTCAAAAAAAACAGCCGATGAGTCTATTAACAAAAGACATAGAGTCTCAAATACAAAACATGTCATCCCTATCTCACACGGTTCCTAAGATCGTTCAAGTCGTTAACGATAGTTCTAGCTCAGCAAGAGATCTAGTGAAAGTAATTCAGATGGATCCGGTCTTAACGGCCAAGGTTCTGCGAATTGTCAACTCAGCTTTCTACAGCATGCAGCAAGAGGTTACTTCATTAAATAAGGCAGTAATAATGGTTGGCATGAATACAGTCAAGAATTTAGCGTTATCTACAGCCGTAGTTAGTTCATTCAGCTTTAATGAAGATGAATGCGGAATCAAACATGAAGAGTTTTGGAAATATTCGGTTGGGACTGCCGTGTTATCTAAAATTCTGGCTCAAAAAAGTCGCTTACCTGCTACTGACGCTGAAGATCTATTTATAATTGGTTTACTTCATGTGATTGGAAAAGCTTTCCTCCTGCAATTCTTCCCAAAGAAAATTAGAAAAATTGTTACCACATCTCAAGAGCAGAGAAAATGCTCCCACCATATAGAGAAAGATGTTTTTGGAATGAACCATATGGAAATTGGCGCAACTCTTGCCATCAATTGGAAATTACCTGAATCTGTTTTAGATGGGATTAAAAACTACATTCACCCAATAGAAAGTAATCTTATAACTACGAAGTACTTGTCTGTAGCCTCTAATGCAATTAAAGTGAATGGTGTTGGTTTCGCTGGAGATGCAATCGCTCACTTGGATAATTTGGATATATTAACCGAACTATCTATAGATGAACAAACTCTTGATGATATTGTAATTAATGAGCTAAGTGGCGAATTAGAGAAGGCTAACGCCTTCGTAAAAAGTAACTAATATGGAAATATACTTTTGGGGTGTTAGAGGTTCTATTGCTAGCCCAGGGCCACATACAGTGCGCTTTGGAGGAAATACAACCTGCGTCGAAATCCGCGATGGTGATGAATTTATCCTTATCGATTGTGGCACTGGCATTCGTGATGCAGGCAATCACATACTATCTAATTTTGGTACTCAAAACGATATAAATATACTAATGACTCATACACACTGGGATCATATTCAGGGTTTTCCATTCTTCGTGCCAGCTTTCATTCCGGGAAATAACATTCAAATTTTAGGCCCACACCTCTTTGAAACGCCATTCGATACTGTCATGCAGAATCAAATGCAATACAGTTACTTTCCCGTCAATTTTGAGCAGTTAGGCGCTACAATTTTAAACAAAACACTATTTGAAGAAAAACCCTTTCAGTTAGGGTCAATTAAAGTCACTCCAAAATATATAAACCACCCCATTAGAACCTTGGCCTATCGTTTCGAGAAAGATGATAAATGTATAGTCTTTCTAACGGATATGGAACCTTATTATGATGTTATATACCAAGGGGTTTGTCCTAGTGATGATGAACTAGAAGAATTCGAAGAGGTACAAGCCACAGTCGCCCTGCAAAATCAAACCGTAGTGGATTTTTGCGCTGGAGCAGACATCCTTTGTATAGATGCACAATACACACACAAAGAGTATGAAGGTAAAATCGGCTGGGGTCACACCTCAATGGAAGATGCTATTCAAATAGCCCACAGAGCAAAAGTTCGTGACTTATTATTTTTTCACCATGATCCTATGCGAACTGATGATGAATTAGACAGGCTCTTAGATCATCATTCACAGATGATATCCAATCTGACCGGTACCTCCATCAAATCTTTAGATGGTGCGCGTGAAAAAACTGCGTATAAAGCCTAATAAAGCGTTCTGATCTACTGAGTTCAATATTTGAAATATCATTCATCTACCTCTAGGATGATGATTTTCGACTACCTCACGCATTTTCTGTTTAGAGATATGAGTATAAACTTGAGTGGTCGCTAAACTTGAATGACCCAGTAATTCCTGTACAGAGCGAATATCTGCTCCAGAGTTCAACAAATGTGTAGCGAAGGAATGCCTTAAAACGTGGGGAGAAATATGTTTAAATATGCCTAGTTTATCAAGATATGAAGAAACTAAGTATTGAATACCTCGGATACTCAATGCAGTATCCCTCTGTGATAAAAATAAAGCGTCCTCACTTTGACCTCCCGCACTTCGACTACTCCTCAATACTAAGTATCGCTGAAGACATTTTTTAGCTGAATCACCTAAAAAAACAAGTCGCTCTTTATTGCCTTTACCTCGAACAACTAATTTTCCGTCAGATTCTCGAATCATAGAAACCTTTAAACTTGCTAATTCACTTACTCGTAAACCTGTACAGTACAAGATTTCAAAAATAAGATAATCTCTTAGGTCCGCAAATGATTCACTCAGTGGCTCAGCTAAAATAGTCTGCATTTCTGACTCAAATAGAAATTTAGGTAAATGCTTTTCCAACTTTGGCGACGTCAAAAAACTCGCCCAGTTTGTTTTAATTAAAGAGCGCTTATACAAAAAATTATAAAAAGATCTCAAACTCGAAATTTTGCGTAGAATGGTAGAAGATTTACAACCTCGATTAAATAAGTCATATTGCCAAGACTTTAATTCTTTCAAATCAACAGCCAGAACGCATCGATTGTGTTCTGAGCCCATAAAATCAAACCACTGCCTTAAATCTAATCGATAACTCTCAACTGTTTTTAACGAATAATTTTTCTCTAATTGCAAGTATCTTAAAAAATCATCCACATGCCGTTGATTTTGAAATTTAAAGTCCTTCATATTATTTCACATGATCTTAAATACAGACCGCTAGCAGGAGCTGGTTTGACCGATAAACGGTTTCTCCTATCTCGAAATTTGCCGCTTAACATCTCTCTTAAATCAGACATACTTAATAGACCCTGCCAAGTTGCTACAGAGTAGGCCAATATATAACGCATCATATACCATAAAAAACCATTAGCTCTGACAGTAACCCTTAAATATCCCGGTTCCAATTGATTAACTTCGACACTATCGACAGTTCTAATCGTACTTAATAACTTACGTCTTGGATCTTTGCGACTAAAAAGTATGAAGTCATGTTCACCAACGAACTCTGCTAAGATTCTATCTAAAATATCTAGCGAAGCTGGAAATAGTTCTAATTGCCAACTGAAGTGCTCATGTACTGGCTGTCGCTGCCCAATTCTCAATTCATAGCCATAAGTTTTTTTATGACTCACATTTCGTATTTCAAACTCATTCGGCATCTCCCTAACCCAATGCATCCTTACTCCATTGAGCCTACTATTCATAACTTGAGCAATCTTATTAGTTGGAATTTTCGAATCAACTCTGAATTGAATTCGCTGATCGAAAGCATGAACTCCTGCATCGGTCCGCGACATTCCGACTAAGCCACAATCGTTACCAAAAAATTCTACACAAACTTTTCGGCAATGATCTTGAATCGTATTTCCATGGGGTTGCGACTGAAACCCTCGAAAATTATGACCATCATAGCCTATGGAAGCGTAAAAATTTCTCATAGAAAAAAGAAATTAGATACCCTTGTTATTTAGATCAAAAACCACGGAGAATAAATCCATTGCCTCTAGTTTACCTTTTAATTTTTTCGATTGATGCTTTATGAATTGTACTTTTGAATTTGAAACTGCCTCGCACGTAGCTAAAGTACAAAAAACGCCATCTACTAGAGCTAGACTTTCAACACGACTTGCCACATTCACTGCATCGCCGAATAAATCACCATCTTTAAGTATCACATTTCCAGTGTTTAATCCTATGCGTATATGCCAAGTAATTTTATTCTCGTCCTCGCGGCGATCATTATTCAATTTAATAGATTGTTGTATTTGAACGGCCGCTACTATTGCTGAATCTGGGCTGTCAAATCTAGCCATATAAGCATCGCCTATTTTTTTAATAATTACACCCTCATGCTTCGAAACAATAGGAGCTATAATATCTTCAGATTCCTGCAAAATTGCCATAGTTTCTACAACCGGCTGACTTTCCGTCATTGCCGTGTAGCCTTGAATATCAGTAAACATTATTGTTAGTTGGCGTTCATATTTCTTGAGAATGCTGTGCTCTGCGTTTGTATCACCTTTTCTACGCTTATCTAGTAATTCCTCCAAACTTAAATTGGAGTTCTGATCAGCTTTAAGTTTGTCAAAACTCGGATCCAACAGCATCTTTCTCTGCTGGGCCACAGCAATAGGCTCTTCAGGGTAATCTTCAAGTACTTTTGAGTAAATCAAAAATAGATCATTCAATTGTTCTTTCAATTGATATATAGTGAATAACATGTCATGAACTTTCTGATTTTCATAGTCAAGGTTAAGTAATTCCTCAAGTTCATCTAGAGCTTCTTCAAATCTACCTGAAGACAATTTTGCCTCCGCTAACATCACTCGCGGTTGTGGATTTTCGGGATCAGAGAGTTTACAATTCTCGTAAAATTCCTCTCCTACATCATCAATTTCTTGGTATTCACCTAAAACCTTGAGAACATGTTCTTGAAGTTCCGGTGTTACAGCTTCGGAGGAACATATTTTTACTAAGCCACGAATTGTTCTACGATCATTAGACTTGTATTTCATAGCTAACGAAGCAAGCCATCTCATGAAGTCTACATCTTCAGATGTATCCAAAAAAGCCAGTAAATAGGGCATATCTTGTATACGAGCCTGCTTTCTATTCTCTGCAAAATACTTTCCGATTAAAACTTTAGCATCATAATTATCTTTTGAACGACTAACAACTCGCTTGAGAGTCGGTATAGCTTCCTCAAATTGACCGAGAGCAAATTGAGATTTACCAAGATCTAATCCAAATTGCTCCAGACGATTTCCAAGTAATTCTCTAGTTTCTGAGTTAGTCAAAAGGTCTACAATCTTTTGATTATTACCCTTTCTAAGGGTGACTTGAATTTTACCTAAAAGCTTCTTAATCATTTTATCTCTGGACTTTGCAGAACTAGCTTTTACTCCAGTACGGCTTATCTTGAAAGCATTTTTGATATCTTGAAAAAAACCAAATAGCCAGAGAATTACTATTAAATAATGAATGAAAAAATTATTGGTAATCGACTCATTCATTAGAAAATCCTGATGACTCATCCGCTGCGCATAAGCTTTTGTAGAGGTTTCATCAATCGTTGGTTTTCCAGAACTATCTAAATCTAAATATTCTTCCGCGCTACCATCTTCTTCGTATACAGGGTAGCTTTGTCCAGAGTATTCAATTGCTGGATAACCATCAACATCTAGATTAATTGAGTAATATCTATAACCAATTTTAATTTTTGAGGATTCAGGGGTCGATAACCTCTCCTCCCAGAGATATTTTATTGCATCTCCTAAACCTCTCTCAATCGTTGAACCACCTATTACTTCTTCAGTTAAATGCCTAGAGCAGTAAAGTAAAACATCAACAATTAAGACTAAGCTCAAGAGAAAACCAAGCCAGAAAGTTCTAGATAAGACATTAGCTATCATATTTGATGAACTCCACCTATTTCCGATTAAAATCAAAAATTTTTTAATAAACTTTCGACTATTACTTATTTCATAATTAGATTGTACGAGAATTTTACGGCAGAATAGTTAGAACCATACCAAAAGTTAATCATTTTGTTTCACCATCTCTATTTATATTTTTTTGATGTACCCTAAAGAGTATAATGTACATATGTCGTTAGGTGATCGCTTCTTAAAAATAGCTAAATCTTACTTAAGTTCAGCCACTGACTCATTGGAAGATGAGTGGAATAACTTGAGCAAAAAATGGGAACAAGGCGAATTAAGTGATGAGATGTACAATCGCTTAAAAAACCTAAAAGAAGAAGTTAGAAAAAAAGGAACTAATCCGAATGAACTAGATGACGACGAAGTCGAAAATATCCTACGTAGTAGCGGCTACATGAATGGGTCGGCAAATGCTAATTCTAGAAAAAATAAGTCCCCATTAGATAAGAAAAAAAACCAGTTGGAACAGGCTTACCAGAGATTAGGAGTTAAACCCAGCGATTCATGGGAAAAAATCGAAAAAAGTTATAAAAAACAATTGATGAAATTCCACCCTGACCGTTTTCCCGGAGACGAAAATAAAGGTAAAACTGCTACAAAATTATCTCAAATGATCTCTGAGGCTTATCAACTTATCAAAGAATCTCGAGGCAAGTAAATTGAATAACAACTTCCGTTACACAGTCAAGGATAAACGAGGAAAGGTTACCTCTGGGACTGTTGTTGCTGAAAGTAAAGATAGTTTGAGAGAGAATCTTGTTGCTCTTAATTTTGACATCGTTTCAATTCGACAATTAAATGTTTTTGAAGTCAAAATTCTTGACTTGAAGCACAAAATCTTAAATGTTCCTGCAAAAGATGTAATTCTTTTCTTCAGGCAGTTCTCAGCTACTCTCAAAGCTGGAATTCCTATCCCCGTGATTCTTGAAAACATTGCACGTACTCAGAAAAATAAAATATTCAAAGAAACTCTTAACGATATTGGTGGAAGAATAAAAAGAGGAGAAAGCTTATCTGCATCGTTTGCAAATCATACAAGAGTATTTCAGCCATTACTTATTGCCGTGCTCAAAGCTGGAGAAATTGGGGGTTTTCTTGAAAGAGTCATTGAGAGGTATACCACAACACTAGAAAAAGAAAACGAAATGAAAAAGAAAGTAGTTGGAGCATTAACATACCCAGCTATAGTACTAGCTATTGCCTTTTTAGTTATCGTAGGACTTTTTTTTACCGTTGTACCAAAAATTAAAAAAATGTTTCGTGCCCGTAAGATGGACTTACCAGTAGTCACGGAAGTCCTCTTTCTCACTAGCGATTTTATTAGTAATTACTGGTTTGTATTAATTCCTGGTTTAGTTGGTGGAGGGTTTGGAATAAAAGGAGCGCTACAAACCGGCAAACTCAGATACTATTGGGATATGTACATACTCAAAATTCCTATAATTGGTGAACTACTTTTAATGTCAATAATGGCGAGGTTTTGCCATATACTAGTCAACCTTCAAGATGCAGGTGTTTCGCTAATCCAGTCATTAGATATATTGGAAGCTATTTTCGATAATGACTATTTAACCACTAAATTTCGAGCAATAAAGAAAGAAATAGCAGAAGGTAAAGGCTTGGGTGAAAGCTTTGATAGGACAGGAATTTTTCCGCCAATTGTTGTTCAAATGGTCACTGTTGGTGAACAATCTGGGAGACTTTCGGAAATGCTATCATCGGTAGCCGCTTTCTTTGAACAAGAAGTAGAATATGCTGTGAAAAACCTCACCTCTTTGATCGAACCACTCTTGATAGTTGGATTAGGAGGAACTGTTCTCTTTATTGCCTTAGCTCTGCTTATGCCGATAATAAACCTTACTAAAAATGTCTAACCGTAGTTATTTATGAAAAAACATAAAGCCTACCGTAAAAATTCAAAAGGTCTAAACCTCATTGAGATACTAATTACGATTAGTATTTTTAGTATTTTGGCTCTTTTAGTCGCTCAACTTACCAATACATTTGTCGAACTATATACCCGATCAAGAGATCAAGCAGACTTGTTAAGATTGCAACGATTAGCTGTTAAAGAAATTGCCGAGGGTGATGGCTTATATTTTGATGGATTAAAATCAGCCCCTGAAATCATTGAAGCAAGTGATAAAGAGTTAAGTTTTGTACCTATGTACCGAGATAGTTCCCAGCCTGCGGGCTACTATCTAACAAATGGCTTATTAAATTCTGTGAATCAAGGCGTACCTGCACCCACTAATGGTGAATACCCAGGAGGCATGAGAATTCAATACAACAACTTAACGCAAAAGTATGAACTAAGATATTATTTATCAAAACTACCCAGACCAGGCTCTTCCACACCAGAAGTCTATTTAAGGTATGACAATAATCTGGCTGAACCACTTCTGAGCGAACTCAAAGCCAAATTGAATATATTTAATGAAGCCCAATGGACTCAATACATAGAACGCTACCATCTTATTCCTGTAAAATTTAAATGGGAGCCACCACAGGACAATGATCGATCTGTTCCCTCCGCATATGTAGTATTTACCGGCGGCAATTTTCCACTTGAATTTGATGGAGAGGAATTCCTACAACCCACTATATTCAACATAGGTGGGACCATGCGAAATAACCAAGGTCAATTATTCCCAGATCCTGTAAATAGAGCCTCTGACAGTATTATCATTTATTATCACCCAGAAACAGAGTTCGCAGTCATTAAGAATCAGCAACATTTAATTGCCCGACTTTTTATAAAAGGTAGCTATCCTGACGTTGAGAATCGCTTTGAATTTTCCACACAAGCACGATCCTTTTTCAATAGAGAGGGTGTTAACGGAGTCTTCGACCGTTCTCTTTGTCTATACTACGATAATAAATTGACTATTTTACCCACCAAAAAAGAATTACTTACTAGAAATTTGGAGAGTATGCGACCGCAGTTTCTGTTGTCACAAGATCTTACTCCTGAGTCTAATTTAGAGCCCAGTCAGTTTAGCTACTTTAATAGTCAAAATACGACGTCCTCAATACCCATGACATTAATTAACGGAAGATTACAAATTCCTCCGGAAAACTTTCACGATATTTCCCTAGTTCGTTTGGATTTCTTGAATATTATTGGTCTTAATTTTGACCGGTTTAGTTTATCAGAGATAATGAAACGCAATTATTCTGAATTAATACCATTGCAGACACTTTCTTATACCCATAATTTTCACACAAAATCGACAATTTTTGACAACAGCAATCAAGGGTTCAATCAGAGTAATTGTTTTCAAACTCAACCAGCTGAAACCAAATGTAAGATGGTTAGTAAAAACTTCCCTTCAGGTAAACTAATTCGACTGTCTGAAACTATGTATATTAGTAACATAATGATCGATAGTGCCCTTAATCCAAGCATTGACGGTTGGATTTCAATTTTCCTTCGAAACCCCTCTAATCAGCGGGTATATCAAGTTAAAATAGACTTTGATGAGAAACTTATTAAAGTAATGTTAAAAAACGGTTACGATCGCGAAGACCTACCTTATAACGAAGAAAATCCTCAAAGTAATGTGACACAATTTACACTTGATAATTCGCAATTCATTAGTTTCACAAATCTACAATCTAGCGGATTTCTTGATGAAGATTTCAACTATTCCAATTCAAATGTATATGAAACTCATTTAGACAACCCAGAAAAAATGGAGCTTTATATTGAAATGAAAGAAACCTCAAATATTGAAGGCTTTTCATTTACATGGAGACCAAAATAAGAAAAAACAATCAAGCTGAAATCAGAAAATAAATTTTTGCACAAAAAACAACAAACTTTGTCAAAAATACAAAAAAATAACGTAGTTAGGTCGAAGAGCAATGAGAATAAACCGGAAAGGAAATCTCATGCAGGTTACTAACTTCAAAACCTACTCTAACAAGAATGTGCGCAAAGCCATTGAGAAACTACAACTGAATACACTTGGCTCGTCAGATATAAATCAACTCAAAAGATCCACTGAAAAAACTGTAAAGGTCTTACCAATTCAAGAATATAGTTCGAGACTAAACAAGCGAATCCAAAACAACCGTAATAAGCTTACGCGTCATCCAAAATCCAGATCTCGCTTTAAGGTTAGGCCTGAGGTAATTGAAGCTTTACTAGGGAGTCAAACGGAATCTCAAAGCACAGAAATTAGTGTCAAGTCTCTCCCTCTTAAGCGCTATTCTAATCAAGATGCATTTCGACTTCGAGATCGACAAAGAAATGTACTAAAATATTTAAGTAATGACAAAGACCCCTACTTTCAACTTCGTCATAATAATTATCTTACACTTCGCTCCTAAGTCCAGGGTCCAATGTTGGTAGACTTAATACATATAACCTACCAAAGCCTTTACATTCTTCTTTCGCCAGTAATCTGTTTGTTATTACTATCTAGACGAGATACTCGAAAATACTTTCTACACATGTGGGGCTTATCATCAAAAGAGTCACAAACAAATACTACAGATACACCGGTCGATTGGTTTCATGCTGTTAGTTACGGAGAAACAGTCGTCTGCCTACAATTTATAAAAACTGGCTTAAAAAACAAAAGTATAAATAACCCAATATTATTCACATCGACAATTGAAAATGCCTTGGATCATTTTATAAAAGAAATCAGGAAATTACAGAGTAACCATACTAACTTAAAATATGAAACTAACTTCCTACCTTTGGATTTTAAGCCTTGCCTGCAAAGTTTTCTGGGAGCCAAAAAAATCGAAAGGTTCTTCCTTGTTGAAACTGACTTTTGGCCAAGTCTCGTATTTTATCTACGATCCAACAACGTTAAAATATATCTAATTAATGGAAGAATTAGTCAAAAAATTTGTTCCTTATATAATTTTTTAGGAATCTATGGAAAACAATTATTTAATTCTTTTGATAAATTATTTGTTCAATCAAAAACTGATGCCGAACGCCTCTATCAATTGGGAATTGATAAGGAATTAATATCAATAATTGGAAATGCCAAGTACGATCTAATCCCCTCTGGTAAGCTCGAAGATAGTGAAAATTTAATTACTGAAACAGACATGAAAGTAATAATTCTAGGGTCTTTACATCAGAACGAACTTTTTATTTTAGACTCTGTAAACTCGTCCCTACCAAATAACTTTCAAATTTGGATAGCGCCAAGGAAAATTCAAGACATAAAGTTATTCCAACGTAAAATAAAATTATTAAATTCTAATTACTGTTTATATTCAGAAAATAAAGATATTGTATCCACACATCGATTTGTATTAATTGACGTAATGGGTGTATTGAGCAAGCTGTATAGAAATTGTGATATCGCAGTAATTGGAGGAAGTTTCAATTCTGTGGGAGGTCATAACTTCATAGAACCAATTATGTTTAAAAGACCGGTAGTAGTTGGCCCTAAAATGCGCAATTTTGAAGAAGATGTTTTGGAATTTAAATCAAGAAAATTAATAACACAGGTTAAAGATAATGAGGAACTAAAGACCGTTTTATTACAATTCGTAAAAGATCCAAGAAACCTCATCGAACAGAGTGTTAAGGCTCACAATTATATCAACTTAAAAATGGGTAGTTTGGAGAGAACATGGTTCCAAATCAGCAGACAAAACAAAATGTCTTAGTTGTACTTGGCTCTGGTCGATGGGGAGGTGGTGAAAAAAATTGTATCGATATAATAAGAGGCTTAAAGAACTATT
>JAYZAC010000072.1:0-18294 GCA_036339875.1 bacterium
CCCATTTCTTGAACATGCTCTAAAAATTCAGGCTGAGCAATTTCACCTAAGACACAAGCTACAACGGCGCAAGCTAGAGGGTTACCGCCATATGTTGTTCCATGTGTGCCGATGACCATAGCATCAGCAAACTGTTTCTTCGCAACAACAGCGCCAACAGGAAAGCCTGAGCCCATGCCCTTTGCTAGGCATGCAATATCCGGTTCAATCAGTTTCATTTCTTTGTAAACAGGGTTTTTACCATTGTTACAGCTGTTTAAATTACAGCAAGAAAAGCTCTGGTAAGCGTAAAAAGTTCCAATGCGGCCTGACCCGCATTGTACTTCATCAAAAATAAGGGCCACTTTATGACGGTCACACAAATTGCGTAAGTGGCGTAAGAAGCAAGGTGATGCTGGGTTTAGTCCGCCTTCACCTTGAACGGGTTCTATAATAACGGCGGCTGTCTTTTCGCTGAATAAATCCTCTATACCATCAAAGTCGTTAAAGTCTGCGAAATGCACGTCTGGTATGTAGGGCTCAAAGAACGCCTGGCTTAAGCGTTTTTCAGTCACACTGGCTGAGCCGTAAGTGCGTCCATGGAAGCTGTTACGAAATGCAATGATTTCAGTCGCTTGTTCACCTTTGTTGTCGTAAGCCCATTTGCGTGCCATCTTCAAAGCGCACTCAACAGATTCTGTTCCACTGTTTGAGAAAAAAACTTTATCAAAGCAGCCATTATCAACAAGGATTTGTGCGGCTTCTAACTTTGGTTCTGTAACGTATGAGCCTTGGCATGCCATAAGCTTGCCAGCTTGTTCGTTAATGACCTCCAGCATTTTTGGGTGTGCATGCCCCAAAGAGGCAACAGCAATGCCGGCTGCAAAATCTAGATACTTTTTACCATCAGTATCATAGGCGTAAACACCCTCGCCGTGGTCAAGTATAACGGACTGCGCTTTGTAGGTTTCAAATGTTAAATCTACGGTCTTATCAATGATGGTTTGATTATCTTGACTCACGTAGCTCTCTTATTGTTCCATTGCTTCTTTAATGACTTTTTGGGCTTCAATTTCATTTAAATATGCTTGGCGATCACTTTCTTTAATCACCATTGTAGCTTGTCCGATTGAATCGTAAATCTCCGTCAGTAGGGCATCTTTGCGGAAGCCATCAAGTAAGTGAATGCGCTTAACACCGAGCTGTAAAGCACTCATACAGTTTTCTAATTTGACCTGCATACCCCCAGTAACTGTGCCATCTTCAATGAGCTTTGGAATATCGGCATCAGTTAAGTAAGGCACAGTTTTACCATCCACTAGAACACCATCAACATCGCTTAAGAAAATAAGCTTGCGCGCTTGCGTGCCAGTAGCCAAAGCTACAGCAACATTATCTGCATTAATATTGATGCCATCTTTGTCGGTACAGCTAAGACACGGCGTCGCCAAGAAATTAATGCCTTCAAAGATTTTGCGAATTTTCTCATGATCTACTGCTTCAATACGGCCATCATAACCGTAATCTTCAGGGTTTTCGCGTGGGCGCGGAACAATCTTAATCCAACTGGATGGGGTGCTGTTAAGCGTAATACCGTATAAACCAAGTTGTGACATAGTAGCGGAAACCTTAAAGCCCAAATCACCAACCATAATTTTTTTGATGATCTGCATTTCACGCGGGCCGGTAATCCGCCGTCCCTCTTGTTTGCGTGGTTCAATACCCGCTTCTATTAAGCCGCCATCAATGGCATGGCCACCGCCATATACAAGTAATATCTTCATGCCGCTATCGCAAAGCTCTTGGATGTTGCTCAGTAACGACAGGCGCGCCTGATCATCTTCGATTGTGCGGCCGCCTGCTTTAACAACAAACAAGCTGCCCCGATATTTAGCCTGATAAAATTCCTTAATCGAACGCATAGCGTTTTATTCCTTATTCTTATGGCCAGACAGGCGTACTAATTTTTAGGCCTGTTGTTTCCTTTAAGCCAAACATTAAATTCATATTCTGGATTGCCGTTCCTGCAGCGCCGCGCAGCAAATTATCAATCGCACCTTGTACAATGATCGTGCCACCGCGCCCTTGTGTGAAGCTAAGGTCACAATAATTAGTGCTGATAACGTCATTTAATGCAACTTTATCCCTTACCCGAACAAACGGTGCGTTTTCGTAAACCGATAAATTGGCTTGCGCTTTGGTTTGTATAAAGGCTGTTGCAAATATACCGCGCAAATATGGTCCAACAGTTGGTGTGAAATTAAATTTGTCTTCGGTGATTTGCGCCGTGCGGATTATTTCTGGTGTGTGACGGTGCTCATTAACCTGATAGCTGCGCACGGTTCCTGATAGGGCAGGGTGATCAATTGGGTCACGTGGTTTGCGGCCGCCGCCACTTGTGCCTGTAAAAAGAGATACATCAGCATGGTCAATGTGAGCTGCAAACGGTAATAACATCAATTGAACAAGAAGCGCGTTACAGCCTGGGTTGGCAACATTATCTGCGCCTTTCAGTGCTTCTAAGTTCAACTCAGGCAAGCCGTATACAAAGTCACCGTTCAACAAGTCTGGCTTAAGATGTGGTGTTTTGTAATAAGCTTCGAACACAGACGCATCATCTAAACGAAAGTCAGCGGACATATCGATGATTTTCGTTTTGCCCAAAAATGTCTCGATAACTTCCTGGCTAGCCACATGCGGTAAACATAAAAAGACGATATCACTATCTTCCGCAACTGTTTCATATGGCGTATTGGTAACGGCCAAATCACTTACATCATGCAAGCGCGGAAATATTTCTGCTACGGGCGTACTCTCATGTTGGCGGGATGTCAGAAAAGCAATTTCAACATTCGGGTGATATAAACAAAGGCGCAGTAGCTCTGAGCCTGTGTAGCCCGTCGCACCAACGATTGAAACTTTAAGTGTTTGATCCATAAATTTTAATATCCTATATCAGGGAGCATTACAAGCAGCGCAGGTCTGCAAGTCATAAGCTAGTTAAATTTTAAAAAGGAAAATATAGAGACTACCACAGGCTTACATATTTTAAGCGCGGCAGCGTCGGCGAATAATATGGCTGTTCATCCGTTTAATACATCAGCCAATTCACCGTCTTCTTCCAGCTCATTAACAATATCACAACCACCAATGAACTTACCGCCCACATACAACTGGGGATACGTTGGCCAATTTGAAAATTCTTTCAAACCTTGCCTAACTTCCATATCCTGTAAAATATCAAATGTTACATAATTTGCCTGATGTTGTTCTAGTAGACCGATTACATGAGCTGAAAAACCGCATTGAGGCATCAACCGGTTACCTTTCATAAACAACAAAACTTTATTTTCTTCGATCATAGAAGTTAATTCGTCTTGCAAGGTATCTCCATTGTCTCTACTTTTCGATTTTTTGATATCTGAACTCAATAAACTTACTGTACTCATAAAATCCCTCTTTCTAAGATAAACTTAATTTTTTCCACTTGTCAGGTGTGTATGTCTTCAAGGTTAGCGCATGGATCTCATTAGATTTTATCCGATCTTGCAAAGGATCAAAAATTAACTTGTGTTGATCTATGCGAGATTTGTTTTCAAAATCTTGGGATACGACCATTACTTTCCAATGATCTTGTGTTCCCGTCATATCCTCTATTTCAATTGCTTCAACAGCGACCAACCCTCTTATGATATCTTCTAATTCTTGCTGAGTCACTGTAACTCCCTTCTCTAACGCTTGTTAGCCCATAAATGACTGTTAAAATCACTCTTAATTATTCCCAAAAACAGACTCAACTGCACTGTTGAAACTACGAATTATCTTTCTTGAAAGTGAATCCTCCAGAGACTTATTTCCATTCGACGATTCGTAACCACCAGTTTTGTCAATACGAAAACCAGACGCTCTTTGTGCTTCCGCTAGACTGTTTTGGAGAATAAAGTAAATCACATACACCAAAAAGTCCATTGAACCATTCAATTTAGCAGCCCTAGTTTTTAATTTATAACGCCTTATGGGAGATTTAAGCTCTTTTTGAATATATGTTTTTTTATTCGCTGTTCTTATGTCTTTTATTATCAACTTCTCAATCATGAGAGGAGTGGCTGATTTTGACATCATCAAATTTGACTTGAAAAATTTTAAAAAAACCCTACCTGTGACATTTTTACGAGGCAACAAAATACCTTTGACTTCTGCAATATTAATTACCAGGTCGTCTTTTGAGAAAATGGATGGATCAAATTGAATTATTAATTCTTCTATCTTAAGAGTCTCAATTTTATTTTTGAATGAAATGTTAGATAAAGAAATACGTGATCGATGAATTTGGAAATTGAATTTTTCTATACTAATTTTTGTGGTAGGCAAACTTATTCGCCTTAACGCGTCGGTGCATTTTTGATACATGAAAATCTGCAAACCAATGAAACTGGCACCAATAAAGACCGTTAAAAGTAGAATTAATATCCAAGTTCTTCTAGCCATTTATCAAAATATTAAACGAAAAGTTAGTTAATTATAAGCTTATTTTTTGTCAGATAGACGCTTTCCTGAAGGTGGAATGACCGAAGTATAACCATCCATGAACTGTTTATGGGCCCGAAAAATACCCATAAGAAATCTGAGTTCATCTTTACTAGGCTTAAGTCTCCTCACAATCTTCTCCAGAACAGCAGAATGACTGTGACGCTCTTTCTTCTCATAATAACCAAAACTAACTAAAAAATTACCAAGTTTATTCAAAAAGCTCATGATCTCATGTCCGTTAGCAGGTGAAATCTCCTCCCTAGGATGCCGTAGATTATGCTGTTCAAAAGATCTAAACTCATAAAGAACCACTGCAACGGCGTGCGACAAATTCATTACGGGATAATCTCCTGAAATAGGGATACTTATCAAACGATCACAATGTACTAATTCATCGTGATGAATACCGCGGGATTCGCGCCCAAATACAAGTAGTATTTTATTTTTATGAAAATTGATACGAGGTTCTGAAACAATCTCTTTAAGGGTCTCCACTCGTCGTTCTTTGCCCGTCTTACCCGTAGTTCCAATAACCCAATCAAAATCTAATGCAACCACATCGGATAATTTATCGAAGATTTTCGCTTCTTTTAGTAAATGTTGACCTTTACAAGCAAATTCATACTCTTCGCCATTTCTAGGTGCCTCAGGTGCAACCAAGTAAAGAGCGCTAACTTGAAAATTTCTTGCTAATCGTGCGATGGAACCTAAATTGACATCTCCACGTGTGCCCAATAAACAAATATGCAGATCCACGGTATTAGATTCACCCTCTATAATTTCTGGCGAATACTTTTTTGAATCCATTATTTATTGTTTATATTTATGAGGAATTGAAAGTGGAATTTTACGCAACTTAGGGATGAAAACACTGGACAAACTTGCTTTTGCAGTTAGAAATTCATTCACTGTTTGCGAATATTGAAGACTCTCTGTGTAAAAGTTGGTCGATACACTAGCCGCTACGGTAACCATAGGGTGAACAGAAGGAAAATAAACCGTATATGAGTCCTGCCCATCCGATTTCAAATTGACCACTTGTAGCTGAATTGCTTTCTTTTGAGTTACTTTGTCAAAGAGTGAAAAATTACGCCAAAGTTTAGAAGATTTACTTTTAGAATACTGCCAGCCAGTTCTAGCAGACTCAATAAACTGAAACCCAGTAATGATTCCTAATATCAAGCCGACCAATAAAAATCTCATGTCATCTCCACTATTGACGGTAACTTCTACCTTTCAATCGGAATTTGACTCGACCACTTTAATGCTGTTCTGCTTAAAAGCTTCAATCAGACTTTACAAGTTGTACCTCTAGAATCGGTAGAATATCTATGGGAACTTCTTCGTATGGGTGAGCCTGCTTGATGGCATCGACAACATCAACGACTAAATCTGCGTGACATTCAAACTCAATTCGACTTTCCTCAACTGCCTCTGGCTGACCAACAACACCAATCGTTGGATTAGCGCCGTCCTGAGGCAAAAAATAACCAGTCCCCTCAGTAACGAAACAACAGTGGGTATAATTTCCGATCTGTCCGCCTCCAGCATTACCAATCGCTCGTCTCACCTCTACAACATCGTCTTTGGGACAATAAACCCATATTTTTACGCGCGATCCAAAACCTAACTCATAATTTGCTTGATTCGGTGACATGAATACCTCCAATACAATCTGGATGATGTTACAAGTAATCGAAGCATAGCAGGAGGACATTTCAAATGCTATACTCCCTACGTTTCATTGGTTGGAGGAACAATGCTTGTAAGATATTTCCTAATTTTGTGCTGTGCTTGTGTATTTATAACAACTAATAATCAAGCTAAACCTGCAACTAAGATTGCTCCTCTCTTGAAAGATTCCAAACCCATTAAAGGCTATTGGAAACTCAACGAAAAAGATGGTAAATATCTCATGACTCTTCGAAAAGGAGATCTGAATCGTGACTTCCTGATGACGGCATCAATAGCGCAAGGCGTTGGAGAAGGAGGTATATTTGCGGGAACATTACTGAAAACTAGGGTCATGGCCTTCAGAATCGTGGAAGACTATGTCCAGCTAATTTATAGAAATATTAATCACATATCCAGTAAAGACAAAGCCTTAAAACATGCCGTCAAATATGCATTTAGAGATACAATTATTGGTAACTATCCAATAGCCGCTCGTCAAGGCGGTAAAGTTTTATTTGATGCTACTACCCTAATGAAGTCAGACCTATTTTATCTAGCAGGCTGGTTAGCACGAATCAAAAAAACGCGACTCTCATACAACCCTAAAATATCGCATGTGAAAGAAGTTAAAAACTTTCCTAAAAATATAGAAATTAGATCCAATTTGGCTTACACACAGAGAGACGCATCGGGTTTAACTAGTCACTTTGAGATTTTGGTTCATTTTTCCTTTTTTCCATTTCCTAAAACTAAATATAGACCACGATTGGCAGATCAACGGGTAGGATATTTTTTAACTGTATTGAAAGACTTCAGTATTCAAAATCATAGTGATAATTTTGTTCGCTACATCAATCGATGGGACATACGAAAAGCTGACCCAGCAGCAACAATGTCCCTACCGAAAGAACCAATCGTTTTTTATCTAGCTAAAACGATTCCCCATAAATACAGAAAGCACGTCAGAGAGGCTATTTTAGAGTGGAATAAAGCATTCGAGAAAGTTGGCATACTGGGCGCACTAGAAGCTAGAGTTCAAACTAGTCAAGATGATTGGGATCCTGAAGATAATCGCTATCATGTAGTTTCTTGGATAACTAGTGAAAGAGCGCAGTTCGGAGCAATTGGGCCGTCTAGAGTTAACCCTTTGACTGGACAAATTTTAGACGCTGATATTCTTTTCGATGAAAGTCGTGTTCGGGGTGCCATAATGCGCCTCAAAAGCATGTTTGAGAATCCTGAACCTTCAACGGAAAGCCTCCGGGAATCTTTTGCAGATATACTACCTCACTCACATGCAGACGGAAGCCCTTGTAGTGTCTATGATGTTGCAGGTGAGCATTTTGGAATGGCTTTTTTAGCTCAACTGCAAGCCGCTTTGGATACTGAAAAGCTTAGTGAAGCCGAAGAAATCGCCCCTAATTCAATTGCCAATACCGCCAAGACTGAACAGAAAGAAGTTAAAAAACAGATCATCCAACCTAAAATTAATATTGAATCAGCTGCATCTCAAAATAGTACATCTTCTACCACCGCCAAGATTGATCCAAAAGCTGCAGCAAAAGCCCTCGCTATGGCTCGTAAAAAGCGGTTGAAAACTTTTCACAAAGTCCGTGACGAATATATAGGCCAACTAATCAAATGGATCATAATGCATGAAGTGGGCCACACATTGGGCCTAAGGCACAATTTCAAAGCCTCCACAGTTATACCAAATAACAAACTTCACGACAAAGAACTAGTTGCTGAAAATGGTTTGTACGGCTCAGTCATGGAATATCCAGGTATCAATATCAACAAGGATTTTAGTAAGCAAGGCTACTATTACACACCTACTCTGGGACCCTATGATTACTGGGCAATTGAGTATGGTTACAAGCAAATTGCTCCGGCAAAAGAAAAAAAAGTTTTAGATAAGATCGCTAAAAAATCTTACTTAAAAGAACTAGCTTACGCCACGGATGAAGATACTCGCGGGTTTGGCGGTACGGAAATGGATCCATACGCTAATGTATACGATTTGGGAGAAGATCCCATGGCATTCGCAGAGGATACCATCGAAATGATTTCAGCATCTTGGACAAAAATTGTTGATCGAATGATTGACGAGGGGCAGAACTATATAGATGTAGAAAATGCGTATTTTGGTATGATTAACGCGTACGTACGAAGTCTAAAAATGATTTCAAAATTCGTTGCAGGCAAACAATTTTTGAGGATTCATAAAGGAGATACCGACGAACGTCCAATTATACCGGTAAGTTTTCAGAGACAACGAAAAGCACTAACGCTCCTTTCTAAATATGCTTTTGACGATAAATTCCTTCAAATTCCTGCTGAATTAGCAGAATCTATGCCTTCCTCGCGATGGTGGCACTGGGGCAGTAATATCTATAATAAACCAGTGGATAAAAATATTTTTAAGGTAATCGCTTATGTTCAAAAACAACCTATTCGCCGACTACTTTACCCTCGTGTCATGGCGAGATTAATCGATCAGAAGCTTCTTTACCCAGATTCGGAAGAAGTCCTTGGGTTAGAGGACACTATGGATATCTTATATTCTTCGATTTTCAAGGAGTTTAATGAAAATTTACCCCAAAATATCAGCGAAAGTAATCCATTTATAGGTACTAATCGTCGTAATCTACAAAGATACTATATCGACCAACTTATGAATCTTACAAATAAATCTAAGATATCAGGCTATGACATCCCGTATGATGCCAAGACGCTTGCGAGGCACACTTTGGATAAATTGACTGATGATATCAACGAATTTGAGCGCCGCACTAACATGGATTTAGTGGATAGCATGAGCAAAGTACACATTCATGACACGGAGGCACGAGTAAAAACTTTTCTCAACTCAAGTTACCGAAATCGTAATTACTAGCTGCTAAGCATCGCTCCAAACCGTCGGTCGACCCAACTCGTCTACTGCAACATAAACTATTTCGCAACGACATATTTCCCTTTGTCTATGATTATCCACATTGCGAGTTTGAACTAGTAACTCCATAGTCATCGATGTGTTTCCATCTCGCGTAGGCCTACACCAGAATTGTATAAAATCACCCTGCAAAGCTGGATTGATAAATACGACTTCTGAGATTTTCTTTGTCAGGATACGACGGGTGCGCATGTGCTCCATGGCATACATTGCGGAAGCTTCATCAATCCAACTCAACAATTGGCCTCCAAAAAGAGTGTCTGCATAGTTCAGATGTTTGCTGAAAATGAGAGTTTGAAAGGCTAATGACCAACCGTCCTTAGATAACTGGGTGCTCGAGGTAGATCGATATTTAGGATCATTTAAGTTCATTCTTCCATAAGAACCGTTGTCAGACTAGTTGTCAAGTCTACGAACACAACTCGAACAAGTAAAACTGTTTTCATCATTTTTTGATTTAGAGTGTACAATTAAGACATGTTGAATCAATACAGTAATCACAAAAGAGATTATGGCGATCTAAAGTATGTGTATCCAGTCATATCAAGACGCTCAGCCGGTTTATCTCTGGGTATCAATTTAAACGTAGATAAATTATGTAATTTTGATTGCCCTTACTGTCAAGTTGATCGCAGACAACATTCTGATTTACGTTTCGATCAGAATGAATTCCAAAAAGAATTAGTTAGTATAATAAAGGATATTCGAGATGGTACTGTTTGGAAGCTGCCTCGATTCAAAAATGTTGAGAACATCAACAAAAAATTTAAGGATGTTGCGATAGCTGGTGACGGTGAACCTTCAACTTCTCCCTACCTACTTGAAACGATGGGCTATCTTCAAAAAATTTCTGAGGAATATTCGCTACCAGAGATCGTTTGGATCTCTAATGCTACTGGTCTAGCCAAAAGTCAGACACTGCAATCACTAAGGATTCTTGAACAGTTGAAAGGCACTATATGGGCTAAATTAGATGCAGGTTCTCAAGAATATTTCGAGCTTATTTCGGCCTCAAAATATAATTTGGATCGCATTCAATCTATGATTGAAAAGATACCTGCAGGAGTAAAACTCAAAATTCAGAGTTGCTTCATGAAAGTAGAAGGCAGCCCCCCCTCCCCTAATGAAATTGATTTGTATATCTCGCGTCTAATGTCGATAAATCAGAATCGTAATATAGCAGAAGTCCAGATTTATACAATTGCAAGGAAACCGGCTCAAAATTATGTGAGTCCACTGAAACTCACAGAAATGCATAATATACTTGCTCCGATTAAAGAAACCAATCTACCTGTCAAATTTTACTCTGGCGCAGCGGATTAAATCATAGGATTAAGGATTAATATAAGCTATTAACCCCAGTTTCTGATGAGCGTAATTCTCATCATGATTAGGGGCGGTCAACTGACTCACTAATTGGTCGTCCATTGTATACCAATTATCCCCAACTTTTTTGTGACCATGACCATCGTAAAACAGAATTTGTTCTGGGCAATCCATGTTTACTTCGCGTGGGGTTTGACAACAAAATTCCCATTCATACCATACATTATCAATACAGTAATGAAAGACTTCCCTAATCTCATCAATACCCAATGGAACAAATAAACCTTCTGTTGATACTCTGGATACATCACCGTCAGATGAAATTTTAATTAAATTTTCTCCAGATTTAGTTTCTTCATATATCATCAGATATGAGCCAAACCAGCGTAACCAAGCTGGAACTGCATTGAAATCGATTATGGAGGACTTGTGGATCTCTAAATCCTTAATTTCGAGAATACAACATTGCCTTTCACGATTTATGTATACAACTTTTTGAGAAGCAATCTGAGGGTAAAAGAAATCTCGATTATAATAGTCTAAAAAGTTCTCAGAATCATTTACATGCTTTGTAAATATTTGACCTTTGTCATCAAAATAAATTGCATGATTACCAAGTCTATAGGCACCTAAAACTTCTCGTTTGATTTTCTCTATAAGCAGTGGACGTTTTGGCTCATGTATATCATAGAAGGCACCGCTTGATGTAAACACACATTTTGTTTTTTTATTTAATGTCAAAGGAATTCCCGATAAGTCAAAGGAAATTGGATCAGATTCATCATTCCCCCAGCAATATAAAGTATTCAGAGTTGTACCAAAGATTAAAGATTCTCCAATTGAATCCATCAAGCTTAGCCCCTGCTTCCTAATGGGAAAATCTCCTATTAATTCGCCATCGTAATTAAACCAAACGACGCGATCTTTTGCCCAACATGCAAATCCCTTACTTAAAAGTACTGGAGACAGAGGTTCAAATGGATATGGACTCTTCCCCTCCAATTCATGACCGTCTTTCCACAAAAAGAAAAAACCATTTTTGAGCAGAAAAACTAGACAATTGCCTCGACGAGATGGAACACAAATAGAACTTTCAGGCAACTTGAGGTTCATGCCAATGTCTACTAGGTAATAAACTTTACTACCTTGTTGCTCAGAAAATTTCCAAGATAAGCCCATACAAACAATCGCAAGAGCGAGGATACTCCAATGTTCTTGTCCAAAGATTAAAAATAGGGTACTAAAACTCAGAAATAAAATAGAGCCAAGCACTCCCACAAGCTTTGCATTTCTTACATTCAATTTATAACCTCAATGAGTGACTATATTTACCACTCGACAGGTAAGATACCATCACCTCTTGTCACTCTGCCCACCTAAGGTTTGAATCTGCTGAAAATTTATCAAAAAAATCGCTTTCACTTTCTGATTTGGTTTACTAAGATGTTTTCCTGTCTAATGATCAATACAAAATTTGAACACCTATGAACAGGATATTGGAACATCTTCTAATTCATTCCTTTTCCAAGCTGCTGACACTTTTATTTACAGGGCTTATGGGATTGACTCTTCTCTTAACCTATTTGGGCTTTTTCGAATCTATGGAAGATCGATTTATAGATTTAAGGTTTCAAACAAGACCGATACTTAACAATCGTCTTCCAGGAGTCTTTAAAAATCCTAATCAAGAACTAAATCAGAACAAAGTGGTGATGGTTGAAATCACCGATGAATGTTTAGCAACCTACGGTAAATGGCCATGGACTAGAGAGTATTTTGCTCAATTAGTAAGAATCCTTAAACGGTCAGAGACAAAAGTAATAGCTTTTGATATTAGTTTTTTCGACTTGGATAAGGATGCTGAGCAGCACGATAATGCATTTGCAAATGCCATTCGGGACCATGGCAAAGTCGTACTTGCTAGTGAACTGAATAAAAAGATGGTTTTCAAAGCAAAAAATAATGTTATTGAATTACCAGGCGTCAACTCTAGTAAAACTGGAGAAATTATTGTCTCTCAAATTTTACCTCACCCTAAATTTGATGAACCCGCTAAAGGTAAGGGCTTTGTAAATATTCACTTAGTTGATGGGGTTGTCCGAAAAGTACCTTTATTCAAACGTATCGAATCGAATCTTCACCTGTCTCTCGCAGCACAGAGTCTTAAAACTCATTTAGGAGAAGATGTTTTCAAACTTAAATCGTTCGAAAGACTCTTTCTAGCTGATTATGAAGTACCGCTATGGAGCAGCAATAATCGTACAGGTCTAGCAGAACGCCTTCTGACAAAAGGTCACGAGTTTGATAAAAATATGTTTGACCAAACGGCCTATTTGAATTACCTAGGACCCACGTACTCTCGTTACCACCGATCTGTCAAAATTTCGGATATTATAGGTAAGAAAGATTTCGATTCCAGGGTTTTTAAGAACAAAGTAGTAATTATTGGCTTCAATGCAAGAAGTTTAGATAAGAAACTAACTCCCTATGGCGTTATGCCTGGCCTAGAAGTTCAAGCAACTGCAATTCAAAATTTAATAAATAAAAGCTTCTTGAGTCGAAATTCCAATGGATTTCTATTCGTTTTTTTACTTCTGAGCTCAGTGGTTCTTTTGGTTGTAAATTTGCGACTTGAATTAAGAATTGCAGTTATTTTCAACATCGCAATTTCCCTGTTGACCGTTCTATTTTCACTATGGATTTTCACACGACATTGGTTCATCTTGGATACCATACCAGTCATTGTCCAACAATGGGGTCTTCTGGTTTTGGTAAAGTTAGCTTTACTCAGCAGGAATCTTCAACTCCGCATGTTTCACCTCCGACAGCTGAATCTGCACTCTCGTGAATTATTTACGATCCTAGAACCTGATCGTCTTGCTAACTCGATATTTGACATCATGAAACGCTATACAAACTGCGAAGATGGCGTGCTTGTAACAATCGACCAAGTCAGTGATCAAATTGAATATACAAATTTCGGACATCTCCCTGATGAATTTATGGTAGGAATTTCAAGACCAGATTTTCGTAAAAAAATATATGAATACTTTAAAGAGAGAGGCCAGCTTGTAAGACTTTACGATGCCGAACCTACTCTTGGAAATAGTCTACCACCTAGCGAAATTGATGCTATTATTTTACCTCTTGAACTCAAAAATAAACTCTATGGATTGCTAATTCTAAGAAAAGAATCCTTTGTCGATGAATTAAAACAATTAGAGCCGTCCTTTTTTACCACGCTATGCCAAATAATTGTAGCAGCACTAGAAAATGCTAGACTTTATCGATTAGCAACCATAGACGGTCTGACTGGACTATTTGTTAGACAGTTTTTCGACGTGCAAATCAATAAAGAGTTTATGAGGGCCACCCGTTATGGTGAGCAAGTTGGGTACCTCATGTCAGATATAGATCACTTTAAAAGTTTCAACGATACCTATGGACATGATATGGGTGATATGGTACTCCGGTTGGTATCCGATGAGATAAAGAAAAGTATTCGAAACTCTGATATTGCAGCTCGCTATGGCGGAGAAGAACTTTGCGTGATACTTCCTAACACTGATCGTGAAGGCTCAATGAATATTGCAGAGCGAATCCGTAAAAATATTGAAAATTTACGCATTCCCCATGAGGGAGAAAGTATAACAATTACTTGTTCGATTGGAGTAAGTTCAATTCCAGAAAATCAACCGGTGGATGTTAAAGAATTCCTCAAACAGGCAGACCAAGCACTGTATGAGGCAAAAAATGGTGGTCGTAATCAGGTGAAATTTTACAAAAGAAAGAAAGTAGGCGAATCATGAGTATAATCGTTGAAGTTGTTGGACGAGAAATTTTAGATTCTAGAGGAAATCCAACTGTTGAAGTCGACGTTGTCCTAGATAATGACATAGTAGGTAGAGCTGCTGTGCCCTCAGGTGCAAGTACTGGAGAGTACGAGGCCTGCGAACTCCGAGATGGAGATAAAAATAGATATCTTGGGAAGGGCGTCTTACAGGCAGTAGAAAATATCAATACAGAGATTGCAGAAGAATTAATCGGCTTTGATTGTCGAGATCAAATTGCAATCGACCATCTAATGATCGGACTAGATGGTACTGAAAATAAAACACGACTGGGTGCTAATGCGATGCTGGCTGTAAGTATGGCCGTAGCTAAAGCCGCTGCAGATACAAGTGGCCTTCCTCTATATCGTTATTTGGGAGGCACTTATAGCTGTCATATGCCAATTCCTATGATGAATATCATCAATGGTGGAGCTCACGCTGATAACAATGTGGATTTGCAAGAATTCATGATTGTTCCGTTTGGAAAAGTTCAAAATTCTAACTACTCCTTAGGTTTCAAAGAAGGTCTCAGGATGGGGGTTGAAATTTTTCATAAACTTAAAGCTGTATTGCAATCTAAAGGTCTTAATACAGCAGTAGGTGATGAAGGTGGTTTTGCACCTAATTTACGCTCAAATCGAGAAGCACTTGATGTTATTTTAGAGGCTGTTGAGAAAGCTGGGTACAAACCTGGTGAAGAAATTAAAATAGCACTCGATGCTGCTAGCTCTGAGTTTTATAACAAAGAGACGGGAAAATATGAACTTAAAGGTGAAGATAAAGTGTTAAGCTCCAGTGAGTTGGTAGAGTTCTATGCAGACTGGTGTAAAGATTATCCGATCTTTTCTATTGAGGATGGACTCGACGAAAATGACTGGGATGGCTGGAAGCTCCTTACCGATCGAATCGGTGATAAAGTACAACTAGTGGGGGATGATCTATTCGTAACTAATCCTCGGAGATTAGCTCGTGGAATTCAAGGTGGAATTGCCAATTCTATTCTGATTAAAGTCAACCAAATCGGAACTATTACGGAGACTTTACAAACCATAGAACTCGCCAAAAAAATGAATTACAACTGTGTAATTTCTCATCGTAGTGGAGAAACCGAAGACACGTTCATAGCAGATTTAGCAGTGGCAACTAATGCGGGGCAGATTAAAACTGGCTCTTTGTGTCGAACTGATCGTATCTGTAAGTATAATCAGCTTCTGCGAATAGAAGAGGAATTGGATGAGTTATCAACTTATGGAAATTTCTTAATCGATGAGCAATTTGGCTTGTAGGGAGTAAAACGATGGCATATCAGTTTGGAGGGCATGGTTCTCTAAAAGCTCAAAAAAAGTTTTTACGTAATCGATTTAAAAGTATTCGCGATCGTCTTCCAAGACGAACTAGAATTAATCTCTCTAGACGGGTATGCCTGCGTTTGGCTGAATATATCCAACAGTTTGGTGAGGATGACCAAACCCTACGGATTCTAGCCTATCATTCAGTTGGAAGTGAATTAGATCTTCAACGTTTAATTGGATTCAACTTTAAAAATCCTATCCAATGGATATTACCTCATTGTCCCGATAAGAATACAATTGCAGTTCGCTATTATGATCCTAGTCGAAGTCTTAAACCTGATGCTTTAGGAATACCTGCTCCTGACGATCAATCGCTGTCGGCAGAGGAAGACCAAATCGATCTAGCTTTAGTTCCAGGGCTTTGCTTTGATCGTAAGGGATATCGACTCGGTTACGGTGCTGGATTCTATGATAGGCTTTTGCCTAGACTAAAAGAAGCTACGCTAATCGGCACATCATTCGAAGTACAGATATTCAATGGCGTTATGCCAATAGAGGCAAATGATGTACAACTACATGGGTTAGTATGCGAAAAAGGTTGGATTAGAATTCCAGGGAAAATGTAATCGGAGTAACTAGCTTAGTCCTGCAATTCGAGCTCTAGAGGCCAAGCCTCTCGTAGTTCTTCCTCTGACTGTAACTCGTTATGATTGAATGGGTCGTAATTAGACCAGTGATTTAGTCTTTGCGACAACCTCGTGTATCGTTTTTTGCCTTCCAAATTGTTAATTGCCATATTGAAAGCTACGGGATCACCCAAACAAATCACTAGCTTTTTACCACGTGTAATGGCCGTGTATAGAAGATTTCGCTTTAACATATTAAAATGTGCTTTACTTAAAATAACAATAACACAAGGAAACTCTGACCCCTGCACTTTGTGAATTGATGTACAGTAACTAAGCGTTAGATCAACAAGTTCCTTTTTTTTATATACAACTCGGCGACCCTCTTCAAATCGAACTTCGATTCCTCCGTTATTAAAATCGATACGATCAACAATACCCTGATCTCCATTAAATACTTCTTTTTCGTAATCGTTGTTGAGCTGCATTACCCTATCACCAACGCGAAAACTACGTCCATATGCATTCAAGTCATCTTGGTCGGGGTTCAACCAATCCTGAAGCAACTCATTGAAGCGATCGATACCCGATTCGCCTCGATACATGGGAGCTAATATTTGGACATCTAATATTGGATTAAAATCAAACTTTTGTGGAATCCTTTCCAGTAATAAACGTCTAAGAGTTGACTGAAGATTTTCTGATTTTTTACTTGGAATGAAGAAAAAATCTTGACCAACATTAGATGGAAACCAAGAGCCCTGATTAACGGCATGCGCACTAGTTACGATATCTGAACTTTTTTCCTGACGAAAAATTTCTTTAAGTCTGGTAACTGGTATTTCGTTACTACTTATTAAATCTAACAACACACAACCTGGTCCTACCGAAGGTAATTGATCTACATCTCCAACCATTACCAAAACTGCCTCTAAAGGTAAGGCACTCAAGAATGCACTGAAAAGTGAAATATCAATCATTGAACATTCATCAAGAATAAAAACATCTCCTTGAACGGGCTCATTTTCATCATGCTCAAATCCACCCCCCCGATATTTTAATAGCTTATGAATTGTAGAAGCCGAATGTCCTGTGGCCTCTTCCATTCTTCGAGCTGCTTTACCCGTTGGTGAACACAGAGTCACTATCCTACCTTGCTCCTCGTAAAGACTTACTAAGGTGCTTAACACTGTCGTCTTTCCTACACCCGGACCGCCCGTGATTATGCTAACTTTAGAAGCCATAGCAGCATCAATTGCCTGTAATTGTTCGTCGCTCAATGCAAAATCAGGTACCAAACTTTGAAACTGTTTATCGCTTAGTTGCTTGAAGACCTTAGGTTCTGTTTTCACCAGAGTCGCTAGTCTCACTGCAACTCGGTCCTCTTGGTCCATAATCCATGGAATATATATGGCATCATCATATGAACTAAACTCTTGCTCTTCTACGGCCAAACGCAGTTGTGATTCGATTATTTCTAACTCTACCTGAAGCAAATCTACAGCTCGAATAATCAGTTCCTCTTTAGGCAAATAACAATGACCCTCTGAATGACTCTCTAAAAGAATATGGCGAATACCAGCTCGACATCTCGTAGCAGATTGATAAGGAATTTCCATTTGTCTAGCCATACGGTCAGCCGTCATGAAACCGACACCAGTAATATCTCTCGATAATCTGTAGGGATCTTTCTGAATCTCCTCCATTGATTTATATCCATACCGATCAAACACCTTTATGGCAATTGATTCTGTCAAACCATAACTTCTCAGAAAAATCATTACATCGCGAATGATTTTCTGCTCACGCCATGCCTCGATAATACTTGCTACTCTTTTAACCCCTAACCCATCAATTTCGCCTAATCGATCAGGTTGATTTTCAATAACATCCAAAGTCTCCATACCAAAATGATTTACTAACTTTTCAGCGTAAACTGCACCGATACCAGGAATTAACCCCGAACCTAAATACTTTCTGATACCAATCAACGAATCTGGTTTGATCATTTGGAAATACTTGATCTTAAATTGCTTCCCAAAGCGAGCATCAGAAATCCAACTACCACTGAGGCGCATTAG
>JAYZAC010000073.1:0-6025 GCA_036339875.1 bacterium
TTTGTCTTTTTTTCTCTTTTTTCTTCTTTTTTCCGTTGTCGTAATTCCTGGGCATATGGACCTCCGATCCGCGCGACCAAACCGACAAAATTTGGCCGGAATTTATTACTTTACTCCATTTCTAATTGAATCAGAATGGACTCTCATCATCACTTATATCATCAATGGCTGAAATATTTACAGTTTCGGATTTAGATGGAGCACTATCTGATGCACTCGTGCTTTCACTACTGCCGCTTCGCTCCTCGCCTACAGATAGAAACTGAACAACATTTGCACTCACTGTGTGCTTACTTCTATTAGCACCATCTTGCGCTTGCCATCGTTCCAATCGAAGTCGTCCATCAACGAGAACTCGACTTCCTTTCTTTAAGTACTGGCCGCAATTCTCAGCCTGCTTGCGAAAAGTAGCAACATCGATAAACATGGTGTCATCTTTGCCATCGCCTTCAGAACTCCGCCGATAACTATCATTGACAGCTATTCCAAAATTACAAATAGCCATACCATCGGGTGTATATCTCAACTCTGGATCTCTGGTTAGGTTTCCCATCAAAATAACCTTATTGAAAGCGGCCATTTATTCTCCTTAAAATTAGCTTTGGAAACTAAGCACTAGCTTCAGAACTTTGTTCTGTTAGACTCTGCTCTTCAGTCCGCTCCCCTTTTACTACAGTCAGGAAACGCAAGACTTCATTCTGTATTTTTAGATATGATTCTAATTTATTTACTGCAGATGGAACACTTTCGATGTCCAAAATGTAGTACACACCTTCTTTGAGATCTTTAATCTCATAAGCAAGTCGTCTTTTGCCCCACAATGATCTGTTAACAAGCTTAGCACCTAATTTGCCACCTAAGTCAGCCAGCTTATCAAATAAGATATTTATTTTATTTTCATCCACATTTGGGTCTGCTAGGACCATCATCTCGTATCGACGGATAGATTCCATATCTCTTCCCCCTGGTTCAAATTAATATAGAGAATAGGGCATGCTTAGTGGAAATAAATCACCCTACTCGAGAAAGACGCACAACTATAGTCTTCAGTAGACCTAAAGTCAAGGGATTTTTAGATTCACGTAACTATTGAGAATACACTATCTGCATTTGATATCCCTGGTATTTGCGAATATTTAAAACGCCTTTAGAGAAAATTAAATACTGCCCCTTGATTCCGATTAATCGGTCCTCAATTTTTGGTGTCTTATCAACATTATAGGATTTAACTTTGGTGGGGTACTCGTCTACGGGATAACTTATTTCTGTTAGCTCTGCATTCAATCTTTGATCATTCCAATCAGGAGTGGCCTCATAAGCCAAAAATCGCTTCTCTTCAAGTATTGATGATTGCTCCTCAGGACTTCCTTTCAACATCTTTTGCCAACTTGTCTTATCTGAAAAAACACTTTTTAGCTCTACTTCTAGCAAGCCCGCTGTCTTGCGATCTTTGACCACATAAATGGGTAAGCCAGCAACAGCGCCCTGATCTACCCAGCGAGTTCCTTCGTTACCTCTACGAGTAATGCCCACTTTTACATGCGAAGATAGTGATAAATAAACTATATGAGGAATAAAGCAATGTTTCTTTGCAAATGACTCATCACGGCATGTACCTTCATCAAAATGACACTTTTCTGGACTCAGTATACAAAAGTCGCATTGTGGTAGTTTTTGAGTGCAGACAAAACAATAACCCTGCCTGAAGACTTTCCGCTCACCACAGTGTAAACATGTAGAAACACCACTGAACTCCATAATCAGTGACTGGCCAATCAACGAGTTCAACTCTAGATTCACACCATCTAATATTAAGTCATAATGGACCACGCCATCCGTAATTTTTGACTTCATCTTGTCACTTATAATGCCCTGTGTATGCATATACAATCCCCTAGAAACAGGGCTGGAGGATAATGCAGGTGAATGCACTTGTCATCTATTATTGAAAATTATTCGCAGGACTTAAAAAACATTGAATAATTTTAGGACTAAAGACTTGCCACTTTCTTCAATATTCTTAATCTACGCAGAAAGTTACAAAAGCGCTTTACAATGGGCCACGCCATGCCGGTAAAAATTGTATTTCTTACATATTTAATATACGCCAGCCTAGTTCTGCAAAGCTCACATGCTGGAATTTCTGAATTCTTCAGTGAGATCACAAATGTGGAAAATATTAAGGCTAGAATTAAAAATGAAATTGAAAAGCTTGAATTGAGAACCAACGTTGAGCTCCTCAATAGCGAGATCATCGACGGAGTCGGACTAGGAATTCAATACAAATACCAACTTGAGCCGTCATACGAAGCAGGCTTTTACACCCGAGCCGATGCATGGAAGTTTAATTCTCGATTGGATCCAGGAGTTCTTGTCAGAGCCACTGGGCTACCAATCTCTCTTCGGTTTGAACCCGGAGCCGAGATTTATTATGTTCGCCAGTTCAAACGACAAATCGATGCAGTAACTGCAATACCCTTCACACCAGAACGATTGCCCTTTACGGCACAGAAAGCTATCAAGCATTTGAAGCCGGGAGACTTTGTTTCAATTCCGACTCATCTAAATCTAGTACTCAGCGCAGGCATAGCAAAGCAATTCAGAGAAGTCAAATTAGGTGCTTCAACATATTTTATCCTGAGCGGTAAATTCATGGTTCACCTATTTCGTCTCGCAGATAACAAAATCCGTATGAAAATTATCGCAACGCGAACTCGTACTGCTGGAGGTAATCTAAGCGCCAAGTTCAATTTCAAAGTTTTTGGTATAAGCCTAGTGAAACGATCTATAACAAAAATTACTGCATTAGATTTAGCCAAATTCAGCTCTGATAAGGAATGGGGCGATTTATTCATGCTAGATTATGTTCTTGATCTTGAGGATTCTGCAGCACGAGAAGCCTATAACGGAATATTAGCCTCCACATTCACTTTTAAGAATCTTAATATCGTAAACCCCTTTGCTGACAACAAGAATCTGGAGGATCAGATCGTAACCGATCTAACCTTAATGGAAAATATAAGCAATAAAGATACACGCAAGCGTTCGCCTAGAGTCAAAAGAATATTCAGAGGCAAGAACCAGTACAAACGAGACTCTAATAATTTCAAAGTTGGACTTCTTTTAGCTAAATATCAGCGCCGTAATATATTCATTCAGAATCGCGTAGTCAGCTACGATTCTGAAGATAATCCAACGCAGTATTTATTCAATAATTACTCTTTCTATCAAGGCTCTGACCTTTTTTGGGGCATGTTTAAGAAAGATCGCGTTTTTACAGTTTCTACATTATTACCGATTGATCAGAATGATGAGGTGCAAGGTTTCTCTGATTTAGGAATCAGTCTCGATGTGCGCGACAAAAAATTCTTGTACAGTGAGATTCGTGAAACCATGAATCATACTCGACGTAGCCTCTCTAACGAAATTTACAATACAATCGATTTTGGAGAATTCAAAGATATTAAACCTTGGCAAAAAGTAGATCGAGCTCGAGTTTTTCACCAAATTTTCTTTCATGAGGCAGCGGTTCGATACTTCTTGCAATACCCTACAGATCGCTTGGGCGACGATTTATATAATTTTGTGCAATCTATACCCATGCCCGGTGGAGCTTACAACTCTCCCACGCCAGATCCAAATACCTACTACTGGATTAACTGGCTTAATAATTATCAAAAATCTGTTGACGAATTCATCAATGTATTCAAATCCGCCTGCGAAATTAAAATTCAAGCGAATTCCAATCAATTCAAAGCTTTTGAACAGAAAATTATGGGCTTAAGAAGCAATGTCGCATTCCAGACCTTCGGAACAGGCTTTATGATTCACTTGCTACCAGCTGAGCTGAAACAAAAGCTAGTGCATGTTAATCTTGTATGGGATGGTGAAGGTATACAACCACTGAGATTTCAATATGGAGATAACCCCAAGAGTAAAATGTACAAAAATCTAGAGTACATTGAAAGCTTGCTCAACAATCGGGGTTATGACTTGAGAATAATTGAAGAGCAAAAAAGATTTCAAATTCTACGAAGTAAAATGTCACGGCGCGTTCAGCGTTTTCAACAACTATATCAACTAAGAGGTCAACCCTAAATTTAGTTACCCACTCCTATATAAGCTTATCTCAATAAAGGTGAAATATGACGAAAATTACGATTCTAGCAACAAGCTTAAGAGAAAAATCTAACTCCCAAAAACTAGCTCGAATATTTGCAGATATTGCGACCGATCACTCGTTAGAAACCCAATTATTGGACATAAGAGACTTAAATCTACCCTTAGCAGGAACCGCCGGATGCTGGGAGGGCTCTCATATGGACACCTTAAAAGAGGCTATTGAGAGCGCTAGTCACATCATCTTCGCAGTCCCCATTTATTGCTATGATGTTAACGCTGCTGCAAAAAACATTATCGAATTAGTCGGACGATCCTTCACACAAAAAATTGTAGGTTTCATCTGTGCAGCGGGAGGTTCAAATAGCTATATGTCGGTAATGGGAATGGCCAATCATCTTATGCTCGACTTCAGAACCGTAATTGTACCCCGATTTGTCTATACCGATTACTCTTCTTGGGAAGAGAGTGGAGAATTGAAGGTGGACATCAAAAACAGGTTAGAGTGCCTGCTCAAAGACCTTCAAAAAATTACGATAACAAATCTCGAACAATAAAAGACATAATCTGACAGAAATTTAGACTGACTTTTCCTTACGTAATTCTAAAATTAGACCCAGGAATACTAATAAACAAAGTATACCGAGAGGCAGACCAGATGCCACAGCAGCTGTTTGTAAAGCCTTTAAACTATGAGCGCCACCACCAAGAAGTAATGCCGCTGCCACAGCACCCTCTAGTGTCGCCCAAAAAATTCTTTGTGGAATTGGTGGATCTTGATGTCCATTGGAAGACAACATATCTATCACTAAGGATCCAGAATCGGAAGAGGTAACAAAGAAAGTAATCACAAGTATTACTCTAAAAGCACAAATAACTTCTGATAATGGAAATTGCTGTAAAAAGTGAAATATCGCTGTGGACATGTCAGCATTCACAGCAGCTGAAATAGAAGACTGTCCCTGCATCTCCATATGAATTGCCGTTCCACCAAAACTAGAGAACCAAATTAAGCAGGCTGTTGTAGGCACCAACATTACACTTAATATGAATTCTCGAATCGTTCTACCTTTTGATATTCGAGCAAGGAAAATACCTACAAAAGGAGCCCAAGAAAGCCACCAAGCAAAATAAAAAATAGTCCAACTGCTCATCCAACCTGGATCACTAAAGGCATCCATATGAAACATTTTTTGCATCAGAGACTGAAAATAAACACCGGTGGTTTCGATGGCAATATTAAGAATAATAGCTGTAGGCCCAAGAAAGAATATAAACAATAGAACTACCACCGCACCTATAATATTGAACTCACTAAGTATTTTGATACCTTTATCGAGACCTGATACAACTGAAATCGTAGCTAGCGCTGTTATAATAGATATCACCATTACCTGTACGTTAGCGCTACTCTCAACTCCAAATAAATGATTCAAACCAGCGTTGACCTGCATCGCGCCCAGCCCCAAAGATGTAGCCACTCCAAAAAGAGTCCCAAGAATCGCAAAAATATCAACCAGGTCTCCGACGAAACCCTCTATTCTTTTACCAAAAATAGGATAAAGCGCAGATCGAAGAGATAGCGATTTCCCTTTACGATAACAAAAATAAGCCAGAGATAAACCAATAGAAATATAAATAGCCCAAACATGCAAACCATAATGAAACATAGTTGTTTGCATTGCAAAGTGAGCCGCAGCAACAGTTCTAGGCTCTACGCCTTGAGGCGTATTAAAATGAAGAATAGGCTCTGCCACACCATAGAATAATAAACCAATCCCCATTCCGGCACTAAATAACATCGAGATCCAGCTGAGAAAAGAATAATCTGGCTTTGAGTCATCAGGACCTAAGCGAATTGACCCCCACTTTGAAAAACATAGCCATAAACTTATTAAAAAGTAAC
>JAYZAC010000074.1:0-9545 GCA_036339875.1 bacterium
TGCAATGTTGCGGGAGCTATACCTTGCTCAGTCAGTGCTCGCGTAGCGCCAACTGCACCGCCAAAAGCATCAGCAAGCTTTTCGACTAGTGCTACACCATCGGCATCTTTTACACCCCGTCCAGCAGTGACCACAACCGACGCTTCATCCAGACTGACACGATCGGATGCTACCGCCAGTAATTCCTTAAATACTTGCTTAATATCAGGGACTTCCACATCGATCTTAACTAACTCAGTTGATAAACTTTCGTCAGCCTCATTACGGTCAAATGATCCGGAACGGATAGACAATAATACAAGATCAGCATCACTTTCCACGGTTGATTTAGCTTTAGCCGCCATCAAAGGACGATTTACTTTTATAGTATCACCTTCAATGAATATCTCTGAACAATCCATTATTCCAGCTGCCCCTGTTTTGGCAACAAGACCGGGCAAAAAGTCTTTGACACCTTCCGAGGTAGGTGCCAGAACTAATTTCGGTCCAACCTCTTGTATTATCTTGGCATAGGCATTCACAAAAGGTGGGTTAAGATATTGGCCATAACTTTCGTGTTCAGCTATGTAAACCTTACTGGCTCCATAATGCCCAAGAGATTTAGCTTCCTCAGCTATGTCGGTACCCACTACAGCCGCTACCATCTCCATATTATGCTTTTCAGCAAGCCGAGAACCTTCGCTTATGACTTCTAGAGTGGATTTCTTGATCTTATTCTTTTTTTGATCTGCAATTACTAAAATTGTACCCACTTCTATCTCCTAAATCACCTTGGCATCGTTAGCCAATTTGTCCATTAATGTGCCCACAAGCTCGTCTGCATCGCCTTCGAATTTCTGACCCGCTTGGCGTTTATCTGGCTCTGCCCAACTAACCAAGTTGGTAGGTGATCCTGCTGAGCCTACTTCTGAGGTAGTCAATCCCAAACCATCAAGCGCAACTACCTCAAGAGGTTTTTTCTTAGAAGACATGATGCCTTTCAATGAGGGTATTCTAGGGTCGTTCATATCGTTGGAACAAGTGACCAAACAAGGAAATGGAATATCTATCATTTCCTGCCCATCATCACCCTGTCGCTTTACACTTACCTTCTTATTACTCAGATCAGCTTTCAAGCCTACTGCATTAGTCACATATGGAATGTCCAAGTGATGTGCCAAGATTCCGCCCGTCAAACCCATATCCATATCCTGACTTTGTTTTCCGGTAAGGATGAAGTCGTACTCTTTATCAGCAAAGAATTTCGCTAAAATTTTAGCCGCAGCATGACTATCACAACCTTCAAAAGCCTCGTCATTTAGGTGAACCGCATCGTCAGCACCCATAGCAAGACCTTTTCGTAAAGCCTCTTTAGCCTTATCTGGACCTATTAACACGAGTGTTATGTGAGCTCCATGCTCTGCTTTGAGCACCAATGCTTCCTCCACGGAGGAAGCGTCATAAGCGTTCAAAATATAATTTAGTCCGTCTTTGATGAGCTGCCCTTCTTTAATTTGAAAGGGCATTGCAACATCTGGAACCTGTTTACAACAAATATAAATTCTCAATGACATCGTAACTCCTACGTCAGGCTCAGCCCAAAACAGCCCTACTGACGACTAATTTCTGTATTTCTGTTGTTCCTTCGTATATTTCACAGATTCGTCCATCGCGGAAAAATCGTTCTACATCGTATTCTTTAATATATCCATAGCCACCATGAACTTGGACCGCCTTATTGGTTACCCAAGAGACACACTCTCCCGCTTTCATTTTAGCCATCGCTGAGACTGTTGAATAATTTTGCCCATGATCCTTCATGGAGGCTGCCTTCCATGTAAGTAAGCGAGCTGCATCTATCTGCACTGCCATGTCCGCAATATGATTTGCAACAGACTGCTGGCGACTGATCGGTTTTCCGAACTGAACTCTCTGCTGAGCATATTTAGCCGACTCTTCAAAGGCTCCCCGACTAATACCCACTGCCTGTGCAGCGATTCCAATACGCCCAGAATTTAGAGTATTCATGGCGATTTTAAAGCCTTTGTTTTCTTCCCCTAATCTTTGTGAATCTGGAATAACAACGTCCTCAAACACCAATTCACTTAAACCACTCGCTCTAATTCCCATTTTTCCGTGCATTGGTAGAACTGACAACCCTGGGGTTGAGCGATCCATGATAAAGGCAGTAATTCCTCGGTTACCAGCTGCAGCGTCAGTACTTGTAAAGACAATAAATGTGTCTGAATCAGTACCACAGGTGATCCAGATTTTCGCACCATTGATTACCCAATCATTACCCTTTTTGACTGCGTTGGTTTTCATACTTCCGCAATCGGAGCCTGAATTTGGTTCGGTGAGGCCAAAGCATCCTAGTTTCTGACCACTCGCTAGTGGCGTTAACCATTCTTTTTTCTGCTCTTCTGTTCCAGCAATCATAAGTGGTTCGCACGCTAGAGAATTGTTAACTGATAGAATTACACTTGTGGAACCGCAATACCGCGCTACTTCCTCTATCACGCAGCAGTAAGAGACATAATCAAGTCCTGAACCACCGTACTGCTCAGGAATTGCGACGCCCATAAATCCCATTTCGGCCGCTTGACCGACTAATTCTGTGGGAAATTTCTGAGTCTCGTCCAATTCTTTGGCTTTTGGTGCCACGAATTTGACCGCGAAGTCCCTAGCCGATTCTTGAATCATTTTTTGATCTTCGTTAAGCTGTAGATGCATTTGTGCCCCTTTTGAGTGTTTCGTAAGGTTTATCACTCAAAGTCAAATAAAAGCTATCAAACGTCACCGAACTACTTTCACCGATAGTTGTAGTAATTCTCAAGGGTTCGATTACTCTCCAGTCAACTTTGAAAAGCGTTCCAGTGTACCACTAAATAGGCTAAATAGCAGCTGGAAATCTCGATTTCAGAACGTTATGTTCCAGCCCGAAACCTTCTGATTATAGAATAATACAAAAGCTAAGGTTCCATTTTTCAGCATGACATATAAAAAATTTATCTTTGAAAAATAGAAGCTCCCGATGATCTGGTCATACGGGAGCCTAATTATGTTTTGGAAATACTATCTCAAACCGGGATACTTCGTTTTAATACGACTAGAAATTTGATTAGCTACTTGCTTTCTATCCTGCTCGTATCCATGCAGGATCTCATGGTTACAACGCTGTAATAAAAGACTGAGTAAATTCAGTTCAGTCTGCTCTAGTCGATTCCACCACATTGTAGTTAGTAAGCTCCTTTGAAAGCTAAATTGAATAATTTCCTGATGGCTAAGACCTGGACCAAAAAAGCCATTCTGCAGGCGACGCAATTCCTCATCAAACTGAGCCCATGTCATCTGACCATAGCGAATCTTTTGTGAAAAATATCGTAATTCAGCATTAGACGGCTCACGCTTTAAAACCTGACGAAACTCATTTCGAATTCTTACTTCCACATCACCCGAGGCATTACCTCCACCATTACCTAATCTCTCAATTTCTGTACGCAACTGTGATAGAGTGATTTGTCCCATGCGTAATTTGTGACTGAAATAACGCAATTCTGAGGATGATGGCTGCCGATTTGCATACCTCAGGAAATATTCTTGAACTAAACTTTCAAATTCATCTAAATTATCATCATCGAAATCAAGACGTTCTATCATCCGCCGAACTTGTTCTCGAGTTTTAATTGATCGATCTAGCAAACTTACGTAGTAGTTTGATTCTCGCTTGGTCGGATACCTAAAGTGAACCCTTCTAAAAACTCTTTCTACATATTTGACATTAGCAATATGATCGCTATTACTACCACCCTTGCGTATCTCTTGTGTCTCAACTTTAGCACCCATTAGGCAAAATTTTCCGCCTTGGTGTTCTAACTCTATTGTGATCGTATTAGTACCATCTTGAACAAATCTCGCGATGTTCCAAGTTCTTTCATTAAATCTGTAACTTGTATCGGCTGAATGATGGCTGATTACGTTCTGACCATTGACCGAGATATTGATATAACCTTTGGACCCAATCGCTAATTTTTCTAAGATTGAGAAATTAGCAAACACCAGACGATAACGAGAACTTTTCTTGAAATACAGCTGCATTCTAGAGTGTCCGGGGGTATTCATGATTACGTAATAATGATTTAACGCAGGATCAAAATAGAATCGATGAGAACTCATCTGAGCCTGCATGTTACCTTTTGTCAAACCATGCTGAAACGCCGTATATAGATATCGATGGATTCTATCATTAGAGTGATGTGGCGGATAATTGCCACTATCTTGCCCTGGTACTTGAGAATAGCCGGCCGTAGTTACCAGTTTAGAGACACTCTTGCCACTAATAACGCTAAGATTTGTCCACAAAAGACCCGTAAAAAGTATAATCATTACTCGCATAACTTCTCCTCTGAGTAGGAACCATATACAATAAAATTGAATGAACGCAAAGAGTTCCTGTGGCCGCGATTTTAAGAATCGAAACAATTCTGTCAAGGGTGTAAAGTGCTAAAACTTAGACTTAGCTGTCTTCTTACAGCTCCTATTTTAATTACGCTACCAGCTTTCTTAGCCGAAAACCTAGTCTACGGTGTCGTATCTGTTGATACTTTCTACCTATTTGTTGGCATTCAAATACTACTGAATTCCATACCTCAATTTAAAAAGTTTTGCTATGCGGGTTGGTTCCTACTAGCGTACGATGCATGGTTCGGCTTTTGCTGGATACTTGCTCATTTACTCGCTAACGCACTTACATCACGGCAAACCCATCGTTATCATATTATTTTTATAGTAATTGGTATTGCGCTACCATTCACAATCTTAAATCAAGTATTTTTTATACAATGTCTGACTTATAGCTTATCTCTTTTTATACTGATAATGGACTTAACTCGAAAGCACCCATTTGTGGGATTAATATGCTTCGTCATTCCATTTTTACCCTTTATACTTGGCAATCAAAGTTATAAGCCCAGCGAAATATTTCAACAAATTGAGAAAACATTTAAGCCTAGTGAATCAGTAAAACATTCCTTACATCCTTCACAATTCAATTTCTGGTCTAGAATTAGTAAAGAACCATTAAAAGTGGCCAGCGGAGTACCACCTTCCATTTTAATACCATTGGCTAAAAATACCTTAATAGAAAATTCTGAAGGGAATATTCAATTTTCCAAGCATTTCCGTACTATTCAACCAATTCTAGTAAGGCATTATCCGCTTTACTTTATATTCCGTGATGGAAAAACCGATTTATTCCTAGGCTTTCATTCACTTCTCGATTTTCTGGAGATCATTAATTCGTCGCTACCAGAACTCGATAGTCAATCTTCCACTCCTTTGGCTGCAGTTCTCTTTAGTCAGGTATTTAACTCTTACAACGTTCTCGCAAATTATTGGTCCGAGGACCTAAGTCCTAAATATGATCTAGCCCACAGAATAGCTAGCCAAAGTGTCAACTTAGTAATAGCTCACAGGATTTTTGATAATTCAATCTGGCAGCAGTTCGGCCAAGACTCAAGATTAAAAGATATTATTCAGTCACCAAATTTTTACATACGTGGCACTAATTGGATGATTCAAAAGGGATATTTAGAATTAGCTCGAAGCCTAATTTTTCAATTAGAACAAATACCTGTGCAGAAATATGAAAGTTTACTGCTGAGAGTTAAACTCGCTGAGGCTAAAGCTGATTACTGGACTGCCCTTTATTACGCTCAAGAACATAAAGCGATGTTTAATGACAATACAATTGATGAGACATTACAACGCCTATTGAAAATATGTGAGAGACGCTTTGTCGATTACGGAAAAGACTTCCCATATGAAACACTTTCTGAATTATCCCGAACCCTGTACGATATTTCTGGAGGACTGAGACAAGACTTTTTAATGGATTCCTTGAGATACCAGCGAGAATTACTACCAAAACAATTTAATGATTTAACTGGCTGCATTAGTTGTGCTCAAAAACAACTAAATAAAAAACGTAGAATTGAAAAACTCAAATCCCTAATGCAAAATCCTGTGGAGCCAAAAAAGGATCCCCAATTTCCCTCAAAAATCTTGAAGGAACCTGATAGCTTAACTGTCCATAGACATCCCTCAAACGAGCACCCGAAAGAGTAAGCTTGTGCATAGTACGAGTGATTCCTACATAACAAAGCCGACGTTCCTCTTCAAGACTTTGACTATCTTCAAGTGAATTTCGATGAGGAAACAAACCTTCCTCCATACCCACAATAAACACATGATCATATTCAAGACCTTTTGCATTATGTAAGGTCATCATTGTTACATTCTGCTGACTCTCGTCCAAAGCGTCGATACCAGAGATTAAAACTGACTTTTCCAAGTATCCTTCTAAGCTAGGATTCTCTTCTTCGCGCTCATATTCAGCGATAGTATTAAGAAGTTCTTGTAAATTTTGAACCCTATCTGACTCATCTTTTTGATCCCAGTAATTCAGTATTTCCAATTCCTCCAGAATAGCTCGCGTGATATCCAATAAGGACGTTCCGGTCTGTAGTCTATCTCGTAAGTCATTATAATATTCGTAAAACATTAGAAATTTTTTCTGAACCGATGGCCCAACTGTGTCAATACCATCCATTGCTAGAAGTGGTGGTATCGAATGATTATGCGAGAATATACGAAGTTTATCTTGGCTCGTAGCACCAATTCCACGAGGTGGAAAATTGACCACTCGAAATAAACTATCTGCATCAAACGGATTGTGCAGAAGAGCCAGATAAGCCAAAATATCGCGAATCTCACGACGCTCAAAAAAGCGCACATTTCCAAAAATCTGATAAGGTATTCCATAACGCATGAAACTTTGCTCAAAGATTCGAGACTGAGCATGTGTACGATACAAAATAACTACAGTAGATAAATCAATATTTTCGAATCGTAACTGATCAATACGATTCATTACATAGTCGGCCTCATCCTGAGCGTTCGGAGCTAGATAATAACTGATGTCTTCATCAGCCTTTTTTGATGCCATTAATTCAGCTTTATCAGAGGTACGCTGTAAATTGTTCTTAATTAGAAGATTCGCAGCTTCTAGGCAAGCTGGAGGGCAACGATAATTAATCGATAGCTCAAATCTTAAGACACCTTTTTCGGGTGTTGCAAAGTCTTTCTTAAAATCTAAAATATTACTGATATCGGCGCCACGCCAAGAGTAGATACTTTGATCTTCATCACCTACCACACATACATTATGATGTAAATTGGATAGCATTCTTATCAACTGATACTGAATTACATTAGTATCTTGGTACTCATCAACCATGATGTACTCAAACTGCTGTTGATAAATTGCCAGTATATCAGGATTAAGTCGAAACAACTTTACCAATTGAAATAGCAAATCATCAAAATCAAAAGCATGACTACGCTTTAGTTCTTCTTGATAAGCAGCGTAAATTTCTACTATGCGAGGGTCAAAATCACGAGGTCTAACTTCGTCAGGTGCAAGACTTTGAGCTTTGAAGCCCGAAATCATATCCAAACAATACCTAATCGCATAACGTTTAGGATCTAAGTTTAGTAGCTTGATAACCGCTTTCATAGTGGATTTTTGTTGAGAGTCATCATAGATCGAGAAGTTTCGGTCGTAACCGATAGCACTTGCATGCTTGCGTAGTACTCGGGCGCCCATAGAGTGAAAAGTGGTAACCCACAAACCTTGTCCCATACGCCCCAAGAGCTCTTCCACTCGGTACTTCATTTCACGAGATGCCTTATTGGTAAAAGTTACTGCTAAAATGTTCTCTGGATTGATCTGCTTTTCTTGAATCAGATACGCAATCCGATGAGTTATCACCCGTGTTTTACCTGAACCTGCACCAGCCAGAATTAAAACTGGTCCATCCACTGTTGATACTGCACGTTTTTGAACTTCATTGAGTCCTAACAAAAGTGGACTCTCTTCGACCGCTAGCTCTGACATAAAAACTCCCGACGCGAATTTTAAGTAGAAGCTACAAAAAAGTCCAATAATCTACGTGATTTATACGAAAATTCCTCAAATACCAGATTATTGCTGATATACTTTCGGCTTCCAAATAAAATAGGGAAGGCACATGATTCTTGATGGAAAACTGGTAGCAAAAAAGACTCGATCTTTAATTAAATCAATCATTAAAAAAAACCAGCTTAAACCGGGGCTAGCAACCATATTAGTTGGAGCCGACCCTGCTAGCCAAATTTACGTAGGTAGCAAACAGAAAACCGCTAAACGTCTTGGCTTCCATTCGATACAAATTGATTTACCAGCTGATTGCTCTGAATATACCCTCAGTAAAACCATTGAAGATCTCAATCAAAACTCTGAAATTCATGGAATTTTACTGCAATTACCGCTTCCTAAGCACTTAAATGCTAATCATCACTTAGCTCAAATTACTCCCCAAAAAGATGTGGATGGTTTTCACCCTCTAAATGTGGGTGGGCTGAGCTTAAGTCTCGATGTACTGGCTCCTTGTACTCCAAAAGGAGTGATACGCTTACTCAACGCTTATCAAATTCCATTAGGAGGTTTGAATGCCGTAATAGTTGGAAGAAGTAACATTGTAGGACGTCCTATCGCACAACTTTTACTCCAACAAAATGCCACTGTAAGTGTTTTGCATTCAAGCACAAAAAACATGCATGAATTTACCAAAAATGCAGATCTCATCGTTTGTGCAACTGGAATTGCTAAACTTATTGGCCCAACACACCTGGGTAGAGGTTGTCATTTAATCGATGTAGGTATCAATCGACTTGAAGACGGTAGCATTGTGGGAGACCTCGACTACGACGCACTACGGAATCATCAGTTCTGTGCAAGCATCACTCCTGTGCCGGGGGGAGTAGGTCCGATGACTATTGCAATGTTGATGGAAAATTGTCTTTTGGCCTACATCAATCAATCACAACTTGAAATCAATGCATTGCAAGAATTAAGCAATATTAGAGTCAACTAAAAAAAGTATGTCTAATTACAATTGTAAATTTTTAAGATAATCTCGAAAGTCATTACCTAAGTCATCGCGCTTCAAGGCAAACTCAACGGTCGCTTGTAAAAAGCCTAATTTACTGCCCGTATCATAGCGCTTACCCTCAAACTCGTAGGCAAAAATCTTCTGACTCTCCAGCAATGTCTTTAGACCATCAGTCAATTGAATCTCACCACCGCGACCCCGTTCAGTTGTCTCAAGAATTTCAAATATCTCAGGCTCCAAAATATAGCGTCCAATGACGGCCATATCAGAGGGTGCCTCATCTACTGGTGGTTTTTCTACCAAGTCTTTTACGTTCCAGCAACGCTTTTCGCTCATACGTTCGCCATCAATGACACCGTAACTCGAAATATCTGCCCCGGGTACTTGTTGCAAGGCGATAACGCTTTGACCTAATTCTTGATAAACATCGATCATCTGCTTCATACAAGGCACTTCAGCATCCACAATATCATCACCAAGAAATACAGCAAAGGGCTGGTTTCCAACCAATGGCTTAGCGCACAAGATGGCATGTCCAAGACCTAGCGGTTCTTTCTGTCTAACATAAGAAAC
>JAYZAC010000075.1:0-9151 GCA_036339875.1 bacterium
ATCGATAAAATTTTCAAACTGATCATCCAGTGGTTCTCTGGATGCTCTTAAGGACATGAGATTTCGAGTTTTCTTGATTGATTTAGCTAATTTTTCTTGGTCTTCATCAAGCTCATACCGTGGGTCTCCCGGATTTATGAACGTGGGATAATCATCTGCCAAATTATCCGTAGCGCTGACATCAATTAGAACTGGAAAATAAATTTTTTCTATAATGACAAGGTTATCCTCTATCACTTTAATGCGATCATCCACACTTATCACAAATTCCTTTAGACTATTTACTACAGCGAACTGCGATCGAACAGTCCTCAAGTCCTTCAATCTACCCTTCATGGAATTAATTTTACGCCGTAACTTTTCCTTATTTCTAGATTTTCTTAGTGTTGTTGAAGATCGTGACAACACATCTTCAATCTCTAAAATCTCTGAATGATTATCTTCAACGATACTAGCCATCTCATGCATTATCTGCTTAATTTTGTTGATTTCTTGAGATGAAAAGTGTGGCTGCGAAGTAAATATGACGCTAACAAAGATAGAGATTGATAAAAGAATTTTCAAAGAGTACAAGAACATAACCTATCTATCGTATTAGGTGAGCGAAGTCTTTATGAGGACGCACCGAACAACTGTTTCTTTTTAATTCAATCCCACATTAAAAGACAAAAACATACGTATACAATCAAAAAAAAAACAAAAAAAATCATAAAACGCTAATACCATTAAGTTTTTTAGCCGATAACTCTCATTAGGTGATGGTTGGACTCAGTTTGTGTGATTACTCTTACTCAGAAATCATATCTAATTACCAATTAGCATGTTAAGGAGAGATCATGGAGGCGCAATCGGGATTAGCGTTATCTACGGGACTTTTGTCCGGAATTGACTCAGCTCAACTTGTTGATGCAATGACGGCTCGTCAAAAAATACCTATTCAAGCACAAGAGGTAAAGCAACATGAGTTAAGAATTAAAAAGGAAGAATACCAATCAGTAAATGCAGCAGTATTTGCAGTTGAGGATTCACTTCTACAACTATCATTAAATTCTACGTTCAATCAGAAGAGAGCTAAATTTAGTACTGAAGATATTATAAAAGTTACTCCAACTACTGACTCCACTCCAGCAACGTATGAAATAGTAGTCAGTCAATTAGCAAAAGCAAATAAAATCGCAAGTGATCAGCAAACTGGTACAGACGCTGTGGTTAATACTGATGAAGCAACTATCTCAATCAATGGCACATCCCTAATTTTAGGAGCTGATACAAGCTTAGGACAACTCAAAGACCATATAAACAGCATCGCAAGTACTACCAATGTAACTGCACAAATTATGGACAATAGAATAATTTTGGAAAGCAGCGTTACGGGAGCTGGTAATGACATGGCTCTTGTTGATGAAACAGGTACCCTATTTGCTGATTTAGGCCTGGTAAGTGGAGGTTCAAACGAGCTGCAAGTGGCGCAAGATGCACAATTTACAATAGATGGATTAAGTGTAAGCCGTAGCACAAATAAATTTAATGATGTAGTCAGCGAATTAAATTTTGAACTCCAAAATACCGGTTCGACTTCCGTCGATATCGATTTTGATACCGATAATACTCGTACAAAAGTTGAGGACTTCGTTGAAAAATTCAACTCTGCAATAGAACTTATCTACAATAAGGTAAACGCTGAACGTGACTTCAAACTAAAAGGCTTGAATAAAGACGAATTAGAGTCCATGAGTCAAGAACAAATTGATGAGCGTGAAGATAGTATGCGTGAGCAAATTTTGTCGAGTGACTCATTACTGCAAGGACTATACAATAAACTCAGAAGTATCAGCTATTCAATCGTTGAAAGTTCAGGCGAATTTGGTGGTCTAAATGATATTGGAATAAGTACAGGAAAAGTAGGATCAAATAAAGATCAAACAAAAATCGGTCGCTTAGTCATATACGATGAAACAAAATTCAGTGAAGCATTAGATAGTAAGATGGAAAGTGTTCGACTTCTTTTCAACTCCGAAAAAGCTACCGAGGAGGAATCTGATAAGAAAGTTGGTTTAGCAGAAAGATTCAAGCTCGATTTACGTGAATATACCGAATATAATGGTATTCTTACTCGTAAGGCCGGTAGACCTGACCAACCATCCGCATCACTAATTGATATCGAAATTGGTAACATACAAGCCGACATACTCTTTAAGAATAGAAATCTTTTGAAATATCAGGAAACATTGTTGCAGACATTTACTAACATGGAAACATCACTTGCAAAACTGCAGGAGCAGTCTAGTGCGTTAACTCAAGCTGGCGGTTTTTAGAAAAAATCATGGAAATTTTAGTCAATCGAAAAAAAATAGATATTGATACAACTGAGATTCATACACTCCAAGAGCTTGTCAAAACTATTGAAGAAAACATAATAAGTCAAGCAGGACATGTGCTAACTCAGATAGAGGTTAATCAAATATGCCTTAGTGATGAACAAGAAGCTGAATATGCTCAATTTCCAGTAAATCAGATAGAACAACTATCGATAAATTCATGCCCACCATATGAACTTGTACTAAGTGGATTAGAAGATAGCCTACAAATTCTACCTCAAATAATAGAAACATTGGGCAGCTGCGTTACAAAACTTTCGGAAGACGTCATTAGTGAAGCTATGGATGAATTCATCGTAGCCACTGACGGAATTCAATGGTTTACCACCATCATAAATGGTTCAATATCAGTTTATGGTAGTAATATTAACGAAAAGGGAGATTTTATTCGCAGTAGTATTCAACTTTCCGAAATATTAAATGAAATACTCGAAGCACACAGTAATTCAGACATCACTGCTTTTGGCGACTTAATTGAGTACGAACTTGAGCCTATTTTAGAGAAAATGTTGAAACAAATTCCGTCTTATCTGAGTGAACTGAAGGGGATAAAGCTTTAATGGCTTCTGTAAATTTTGAATATTTGAAGGATATTTCTCCAAATCTGTATTCAACGCTTCTAAACCGAGCTACTAATGACCCTAGGATAATTGGGATCGAATCAATTAAAACTAAGAATGGTTCAGCAAATATGAGAATCTCCCACGGTGGTGGGAAAATGACTTTACATTCAAACTACAACGTTGACAAAGAGTCTGAAAAATTATACGAAAAAATGAAGTTTGATTCTAAAAAACTCACGATCGTTTACGGTGTGGGCCTACTCTACCATGTCGATTTCCTTCTAAGAAAGCATCCGGACACTGCCATAGTGATAGTGGAGCCTTGCTTTAAAATCTTAGAACAGGCCATTAGAGAACGGGATATGAAATCGATTTTCACCAACCCTAAAGTCAAATTACTGATATCCAATGAACCCAGTGAACTTGGTCAATTCATAACTCAAATATTCAACTTTCAGATTCATTCTGGGCTCCAATTTTTGAATTTACCTGCATATGAGAAAATATTTTCTGAAGAGTGGGAAATTGTCAAAGAAACTTTTCGTAAACAATTCGCAAAATTCACTATCAACACACTAACCATAATGGAAGCCGGAAATGAATATACTGAGAATTGTATGCGCAACACTCCAGCGATGCAAAAATTTCCCTGGGCCTATCGCTTATTTGAAAAATTCAAGCAGATACCTGCCGTTATCGTATCGGCAGGACCATCGCTATATTATCAGCTAGATCAGCTAAAAAATCTTAATGAACAAGCAGTAATAATCGCTGTAGATACAGCATACCCAATATTGAAAAAGAATGGGATTTCACCTCATTTCATGTGTTCAGCAGATCCAACTTCTGGCAATTACATTCATTTACATGATACTAAAATCAATGACTGCTACATGATAGTAGAACCAATGACATACCATGAAATTGTTAGTCTCGAGGGTATCAAAGCATTCATGACTTCCTTTAACGGGTATTACTCTAGATATTTTGCAGAATATGCAAATAATACAAGTGAACTTATCAGCTGGGGTTCAATTGCAAGCACTTGTTTTGACCTAGCTCGAAAAATGCACTGCAATCCAATCACCTTTATCGGTCAAGACTTTGCATATTCCGATTTTTTAACGCACTGTCCAAAAACTAAATTCGACTCTAAATACAAAGAAAATTTACAAAAACAACCATCACTCTATCTTTATGATAGTTATGCTAGCTGGCATATACGAAGAATGGACCCCTTGAAGGTTGAACTTGCTGAAGATTTGAATGGTGAACCAGTATTCACTTCAAAAAATATGAAGATATATGCTGGATGGTTTGAGGAACAGTTTTCAACAACTGAACAAACAATCATTAATGCTTCAGAAAAGGGAATCTTAAAAAATCATTGTGAAATAATGAAATTTAGTGATGTCATCGAAAATCATATGAATAAAGTGTATCCAATTAGGGATACGATTGATCGAATTTACAAAGAAAATGAAGATTATAAAATAGATGAGTTAAAACAAAATATAACAACGAAACTATCAGAATTAGATAATGCTGTATGTAAGGGTCGCTCTACCCAAGAACAATGTCGTGAACTAATTGAGCTTAAGAATCAGATAGACCAACCAGAAGCCTACAAACGAATTTCAGAACTTACTCACTATATCGGAGCAAATATCAATTGCGGATTGAAGGACGAAATTTTCATACAATGGATCGATCATGAAAACCAGAAAGCAGAACTTTTCTTCAAGAGACAAATTGGCTCTCTAGTAGGCACGGAAATGAGTGCGACAATGTTAGAAGAACTCTCAAATCATTACTATGGTTTGATAGAATCAAGAATAGTTTGCTTTGATAAAATTAAGAATAATTTAAAACTTGCTCTAGAATCAATAGAGTTAGACTCTTCTACGAGGATAAATAGATAGAATAAGAGTATTAAACCCACTGGGGGAGTAATTTATGGCTGTACCGTATAAGAACCAAATGAATCAATACAAGCGAATGAAAATCGAGACTGCTAGTCCCGAAATGTTGATTCTGATGTTGTATGATGGAGCTATCAAGAATATTAAAATCTCTATTCAATCGATACGGGATGAACAACCAGACTTTCAACAAAGCAGTAACTGTTTAATAAAAGCTCAAAATATTATTACGGAGTTGATGGTTAGCCTCAACTTTGAAATTGGGGGAGACATAGCCCGTAATCTATTTAATATCTACGAATATATTAACTATACAATGGCTCAGTGTAATATTAATAAAAATGATCATAATTTAGACTCTATTGTAGAGATGCTAACTGATCTACGAGAAACTTGGAAAGAGGTAATTCGGATCAACAAAGAGAAATATCCCAATGGTATTCCAAGACCTACATCACCCCCTCCTCAAGGATTACCTCCGGCCTTTGAAAAACAGCAGTCCATGCAGTCTAGCCCCAAAAGCGAAGCTGAACCAGTAGTCGAAGAGCCAGTAGAGGAGCAGGATTCTAAGTCTAATGAGACTCCTGCGCCACAATTTAATCAAAACTTAAACCAAAATCCTCAAACTACAAAACAATCTAATCGCTTCCGACAGGCTTATGGCAAACATATGCCAAGTAAGTAGGAGAGAATAATGACGCAAAATCTACTTATCCAAGAGATAAGTCCAAGCGTCCAGAAAAATTTGAAGCAACTCGATCTTCAATTGAAACCTATCCACCCACTTAATGTGGCTAAAATACTCGAGCTAGAGTCTGAAATACGTCAGTACGCAAGTCATCAACAATCCGAATACTTTAAAAAAGGATTAATACAAAATTTCATTGATTGGCATATTGAAAACAAAGCACGCTGCATTCTAATTGAGTCAGCAGAGAATATAATTCTTGGCTATGGAATATTGATCCTGGAACCTCAATTAATTAAAAGCTTCTATGAGCCATCAGAGCAAAGACTGGAAGATAGCGCATACCTTGCTCAAATCGTTATAGCACCTGAAATGCAAGGTAAGGGTCTTGGCCGCATTCTAATGGAGGCCTTAGAGTCCATAAGTGACCACCATGGTAAGAAGCACTTGCTTCTAGAAGTACACTCATCAACGCCTGCGTATAGATTCTATCAAAACCTTGATTATGAGTTAGATTTTTTTCAAGCATTTATGAGTAAATCACTCAGTTCTTAAATCTATTATATGTGAACCTTAATCACACATGATCATCTTCGTCTTCTCTTTAAGTTTGAACCTTTTATTTCCTGAGAAACAAACTGTAAATTAGGACTCAAAAAAATGACAAAATCATCTTTAGAAAGATTTTTTATTTGAGGCAAAACGTTTCGTACGCTACCCGAAATAACTTGTTGATTAGGCTTCGTAAGTGCGTAGCCGAATGTTATGTGATGATGTTCAGCAAACTTTTCCAACTCATTGCAAATAAGAGGTAAACGATACGCAGTTTCCATCAAAAAGACTGGTTTATCAATGTTGGATAACTTACTCCAAACCTCATCTCTTTCAAATTTTTTACGAGGTAAAAAGCCATAAACTTCAAAACCCTCTCTTTGCATTTCAGATGGAAAATGCATTAGCAGCGTACCGAGGCTACTCACGCCTGGAATAAAATCTTTTTTAGCGCCCTCAAATGCAGACATAAGTAAATTACCGGGGTCATGAAACATAGGACATCCAGCACCTGATATAAATGCAAAATATTTTGAAAACGGTATAAGTTCATCTTTAATGTATGACAATTCCTCGGAGTCTGAATTTTTATCAAATCGAAATAAGTACAAGTCTTCTCGATTTTTATCAAATTGTCCTTGATAAAACTTTATGCCCCAATGAGTAAGCCATTGCCGAGATTTTCGAGGCTCTTCACACATTAAAACTTGGGTTTCGCGTAAACAATTCAGTGCGCGAAGAGTAATATCATCAAGATTCCCAATGGGAACCGTGATAAAAGAGAGCTTCATATTTTTTACGGAGGTTTTCATGAAGCCTCGTGAAATAATGCTTGAGTAAACTGCTTTGGATCGAAATATTCAAGATCATTATATTGCTCACCTACACCAATAAATCGAACTGGAATTTTAAGTTCACGATGAACTGCTAGTAAACTACCGCCTTTCGCAGTTCCATCAAGTTTGGTAACTACTAAACCAGTTAAATTCAATGCTTTATGAAATATCCTCGCTTGCTGAATCGCATTCTGACCAGTAGTTGAATCAATAACCATTAGAATCTCGTGAGGTGCTCCCGGACATTGCTTGTCTACAACTCTAGCAATTTTTTTAACCTCTTCCATCAAGTTGGATTGAGTATGTAGACGACCAGCAGTATCTATCAAAACTAAATCGACACCTAATTCATGAGCTTGGCTGAGACCATCAAATGCTACACTTGCTGGGTCCTGACCCTCCGAACCTGCATAAACGGGACAATCTAATCTCGCACCCCATGTTTTCAATTGCTCAACTGCACCTGCTCTAAAAGTATCTGCAGCAACTATCAAACATTTTTTTCCTAAGCCCTTAAACAAGTGAACTAATTTGGCAGTAGTCGTAGTTTTACCAACACCATTAATTCCAACCATCATAATTATGGTGAACGGTTTTTGATTGAGACTTAAAGTTCCGACACTTTCTGCCAATTCGGTATGAAATTTCTCCCGTAAAATTTCCGTAACATCCGTAGGTCCGTTAATACGATTTTCATCTGCTGCGATTCTAAGAATTTGAATACATTCATCAGTGAGTTGAACACCTAAGTCACCCTCGATTAGTAATTCCTCAAACTCCTCTAATACCTCTTCACTAATTTTACCAGAAAACAAGTTGCTAATGGATGAGACCCATGCTCCCCTAGTTTTATCTAGTCCACCTCTTAAACGCCTAATCCAATTTTCTTCTGTACGCTCTTCATCTATAACAACGGTAGCAGCACTATTTTGCTCTTTATCAAGAGCATCTGCTAAACTTTTTTTATCTTTTCCAAACCAATTTTTAAGCATTGTTATATTCCTTCAATATGACCAAGGGTAAACATCTCCCTGCTGTAAACGCGAAATTAATTCACGCATATCTGCGAGTAGAGGGCAACGAAAAAGCATTTTTTCACCCGTTCTAGGATGAAAAATTTTTATACTAAAGTGATGTAGTTGCACCCTATTGACCCAACGACTAAGACTTCGCCCATTGTAATCAAGATCTTGAATAATAGGTATACCAATACTTTTCATATGAACTCGCAGTTGATGTGTTCTGCCCGTATGCGGCATCAAATGTACAAGGTGAAAACGTTGCCAAGACTTTATTATTCGGAATATAGTTAATGCACTTCTTCCACTATCATCGATCTTACGTAACATCCTTTTTTTGGGATTTCTTGCTAATGGAAGATCGATCTTACCCATCCATTCACTTGGATCGCCATAAGCTATGGCAAAATAAGTTTTTTTAACTTTTCTATCATGAAAATCCTGCTGCAAATGTTTGTGTGCAAAATCATTTTTTGCCATCACGAGAACTCCACTAGTTTCTCGATCTAATCTGTGGACAACACCTGGTCGTAATTTGCCATTTATACCAGAGAGCTTGTTAGCAAGATGTAATGCCGCCGAAACCATACTGCCACCTTGACCATCAAATAAGGGATGAGTAAGAATACCAGGGGGCTTTTCAAGAATTAATAAATCCGCATCCTCGTAAATAATATTGATACCCAAATCTTCCGCTGGTGTTTCAATACTGATTGGAGGCGGCAACTCAAGAGTAACTGATTGACCTACATTCAATTTATAACTTTTCTTACGAACAATTTTTCCATTAACAGAAACTCTACCATCTTCAATTAACTGGTTACATCTGGCACGACTTAGTTGAATATCGGAACTACTTAAAAATTGATCTAATCTTGACGGTCTGACAACTTCTAACTTAAAAACTTCGTATTGATCTTGGTTTAAACTAAAACTCATTTAGTTAGTATAACCTTGCAATTTTCAGAAGATAGCTGCAACTTCCTTCCTGCACCAAAAGACATATAAGCGTGAAGACAAATCCCCGCTAACAATACAAGTAAGGAGATTGTCTGTGAGGTTGATAATTGGTTAATACCTAATATTGTACCCCGAGGATCGTCCCTCAATAATTCCATCATAAATCTAAATAACCCATAAATGTAACAATATACAATCGTTACAGTTGCAGGCCTCTTTGCTTTTTTTATCAC
>JAYZAC010000076.1:0-10852 GCA_036339875.1 bacterium
GAAGGATGACATTATCTGTACGAGAGCGGCACTTCCTTGGTCCATACCATAAAGGTTACTACTTTGCTGACGCATCCTATTGGAGATGATCTGACGTTCAATCACATCTTGTTGGTCTAGTGGAATTCTCTCGAATGAACGGTTAATTTTCACCTGAATTTTAATTGGTGTGGATCCGTTTTTTTCTGAATTTTGTTTATCGATTGTTACATGACACAGTTTGGGTACACTACTTTTTATACATTGCTTATTTTTAAATTCAAAGCTAGCGCTATGGACTACGATTAGGAGTATAAGAATAAAACTACGAAGCATATACTGATAACCTATCTGTTTATAAATAATAAGGCAAGGTGTATTGCGAAGCTTATTAGGGGTTGACGTGTCTTAAAGTATCCCTACAATAGGTTGGCGATCTGTATAAGTAGCTTTATTAGTGACTTTTAGGTACTAAAATAAACAGGAGAACCTTCAATGATCGCAATTAAAAATTTCAGTGCAGTGGTGCTTGCCGCGATTTTATTAACTAAAATTCATTCTTATCCTCAGGCACAGATGATTGAAAAAACTCGGGCCATCCATCAATTGGCTTGGGAAGTCAGAGATAATTCTAATCGTGTTGCCTCATCTAAAGAGCAAGCAATGATTTATCAAAAAACCCTCGAAACATTTGAGTCAAACTCGAATGCTCTGGCTAAACAATTGGTACAAGCTGGAGATTGGAAGACTTTTTCAGATTACTATAAAACCCTAGATGATGCCGGTAAGCAGAATCTCGAATTTGTAGTGCAAGGGATAATCAGCCGAGTCTTCTTAAATGAGAATAGTACTGACTTCAGTTTGAATTCACAGGAATATTTTCCGGGATATGGCTACGCCAAACCTGGCTATACGTACCGAAGAGGTGAAGAGGTTGAGCGTGAGTTTTTATATGCTTATTGGAAAGATGAGGAAATCGATGAATTCACCTCGATGGAAAAAGAATTAACCATTGAAGTAAAACTTCTGGCTCAGTTGAAGCTGGCGATTCCGGAACTGATAGAAGGTGTGAAAGCCGATGTCGATGTGGATGGCACGATACATCAAGTGGTCAAGATCAAAATCAAGAAGGAACTCAAGATTCATACTAAACAGAAGCTTAAATTGGGAGTAGAGAAGGCTTGGTTTAAACTTTACGAGGCTAAGAAGAAATGGTGGGGTGACTTGGAGTGGAAGTATGCAGGAAAAACATATCAGCACGATACTTCACCTACTGGTGAGCAAGTTATCATTGAGGCGGAGGTTGCTGAGTCTCCTACAAACTAATATCAGCTGTAAATAACCTTAAAATTGATATAAACGCTGCACAATTTTGTGCAGCGTTTTGTATTTGGTCTGCTAATTTAAGAAAGAATTCGAAAGGGCAGCAATGCTAAATGTAAATTGATACAATTTATTTTTTATCGATTTTTTAGCATGTATCACAGTTAGCTTATGTTTCTTGTACCTTTTTATACCGGCTCAAAATTATTATTCACTAAATATCTTTGATTTGCATCATCAATTGAGACAGAATATTAATCATTATGGTTACGATAAGTTTGTGTACTATATTTAGAGATGAGGAAGAGTTTTTACCGGAATTTTTAGACTTATTGGAGGATTCTGTTGATGAATTAGTTCTGGTAGATACTGGTTCAGTAGACAATAGCCTTAAAATTATTAAGGAAAAAGGTCATGCAATTCATTATTTCGAATGGATTAATCACTTCAGTAAAGCTCGCAATTACTGTCTATCACTAGCGACTAGCGATTGGATACTGATGTTAGATGTTGATGATCGAATTGAGTTGGAGAACCTTCAATTACTCAAAGCTAAAATCCAGAATACAGATCGAGACGCAATCTACGTGCCATATATCAGTATTACTAATAAGGATTGGAGAAACTTTAAGCATAACTCTACAGCGATCCAGAATCGATTGGTTGCTTTTAGAAATCATCGAGGTTTCCACTATAGAAATCCTGTCCACGAAAATATTGAAAATGTAGTCGAGGAAATGGGGGGCACTTTCGATTTTATCAAAGCACCTGTATATCATCTTGGTTACGCTGAGGAATTAAACAAGTTAAAAGAAGCTCGAAATAAAAATTTGATTCAAACAAATTATGAAGATAATCCCTCTGACCCAGAGAATATATTAAATTATTGTGCAATGTGTTGGGATGATCCTCAAGTTCCTGATTTGCTGCGTCAGGTCCTTCAATCTGGCTCAAACCATCAAAGCTATAATGCTGGTAGTAAATTATTAACATGGATGGACGACAAAGGTGTGGCTTTACCTGATGAAAAAAATATTGAACTATCCCTTCTGGAAATTCATGCAAGAAGCGGAATTGTAAACTTAAGAAGGGGTCGTAGATTCTTTGCCGAATCAAAAGTTGATGAGGCCTTAAATTGTTATCAGATTGCCTATGAGGGTATGCAATTTGAAATACTTGAGAGATTACCTAGGGAAGAAATTCTAGAACGCTTGGGTCTGCTATATGCGATGAATAAAAATTTGGATAAAGCTTGTGAAACTTTCAGAGAGTGGGAGCTAGCGTTTGGCCGATCTCCTAGCAGCTTTCACTTGCTTCTCAAAACTTTATTTGCACAAAGAAATTACGGAACTTTTGTTAAAGAAATTCAGAATCCACCCAAAAACTTACGTGAAATGATTCCTGAACGTCTTGAAGAATTAAGAAATTTTTTAAGTGTTATGCAGTTTGATGGGCAAGCTGAAATATTAAATAAATTTTGCGAAAGTGCAGGAATCGAAACGGGTAAAGTGTGAGTATACCGTCGATTAGTATTTGTACAATTTTCAAAAATGAAGAGCAATTTTTGCCGGAGTTTTTAGATTGCTTTGATCATTTAGCAGATGAATGGATATTGACTGATACGGGTAGCACTGATGATAGTATTGATATAATTACCAACAAAGGAATAAATTACCTTTCTTTTCCATGGTGTGACCATTTTGGCAAAGCTAGGAACTTCGGTATTGCTAAAGCAAAGTCCGACTGGATTTTTGTTGTAGATGTAGATGATCGTATTAGATATGAACATGCAAAGATTCTCAAAGATGTGCTTCAAAAAACCTCGGCTATAGCTATAACCATTAACTATGTTAATCTCAAAAAATCAAATTGGATTGAGGATGAGCCAAGTGAGTTGAATCGTCAAGTTCGGATGGTATGCTTCCGTAATGGACTAAATATTCATTATCGCGGTGCTGTTCATGAGGACCCAATGGCAAGTATAGAAGAAATCGATGGTGAGATTATTCATTTGGATATCCCAATTTATCATTTGGGATATATGGATCATCTTCTAGAATTAAAGTCAGTTCGTAATAGTAAGCTTCTGAATAAACAATGGGAAGATGGTCGAAGAGACCCAGACTTGGTTCACCATTATACTTCATTACATTGGGGTCCTAAAAAGTGGATAAGAGAAGCACTTGAAAGCGCACAGGATAATATAAGTTCCTTTAGATCAACTCGTGTAGTCGAAGACTTGTATTACTGGTATTTAGATTTTGACTCAAACTCTTGTACTAATATCAAGCAAAGTCTGAAAATTCATAGACCGGATAGTGCCGCTTTTCTCTTGGAGTCAGCTCGGCAGAATTTCATGGAACATAAATCTGACATAGCCTTCAAACTGTTTAAGGACCTATGGATGAGACCGGAACTATTCTACCCTATACGATATAGATCTGAAGTGGCTTTAAGATTGGCGTTTCTTTATGCGAGTCAAGCAAATCTGGTAGATGCTAATCAGCTAATAGATAGCTATCTAGAGAAGTACTCTTGGACAGCGAGTTTATGGCACCTAAAGTTTAAATTATTAGCAGCTTTAGGATCTTGGAATGAACTACAAGTACTATTGAACAGCGAAATACCAAATTTAGTTGTGAATCTAGGAGAGCAAAAAATGAATGAAATTATTGAAATCATGGGGCGTAGTCCGGTTCAATTAGATATTCCCGATAAGCTCAAAAGACTGATTGAGGAAAAATTAAATTCTATTTAGGAGGGTCATGGATCATTTTGTTAAAGCCCGTGTTTTAGCTCAAGAAATCATAAAAATTTCATTTGATGATCATGATATTTCTTCTGACAAAGTGCCCGATGAACTTCGATTGTGGTGGAAAGAAACCGAAGTTTATTTGGGATTTATTCTAAGTAATCCGATTTCAGACTCTGTACAAATTAATAATTTTCTTAAATTATTACGTGAAGTTATCGATAAGGTGCCGCCAGCGATTTATGGTACTAAACTCCCAATTATTCAAAAGCTAATATGGTTTTGTGATGATTATTTAGCTAGTTCAAAAACCTACCAAAAGAAAGTTATTTCAAAGTTTCATTCAGAGCTATTAGATTTCAGGCACAAGAATGAAAATGCATTCAAGACTAAGAAAAAACATATTTTTGACCATGTAGAATTGGAAGTAGAAAAACTTTTTGATAGTACAGTTGTAGCAAGCCTAGAAGACGATCAGTTGATTGAACAATGGTTAATACTCGATGAACTCGAATTAGCTAAAGAATTTTCGAAGCAATTAATGAACTGTAATGAAGAAAAAGATTTCAAAAAATTAGGGGTAATCCTTTGGCGATTTTTTCACATTAGCTACTTCGCAAAGTCAGGTTTATCTGTAGCTTTGTTAGCATGGCTCAAAACAGCTCGAAGAGTTATTTTTCAATCAAGTGAGCCAGATTTATTAATTAAAATACTATCTTTTCTTCCCATTATTTTAGAGCAGGAGTATTCATTACCCTTTAAAATACGACGTAAACAGCAGTTCAGTGAATTATTCGAAGAAGCAAAGAACTTACTGAGGCAGATACATTTTTCGCGGGAGTTCAATCGGAAATTTGATTCTCTAACTCGCCAATATTGGAAGTTTTTTTTCTATTTTATTCGGCGCGAAAAATATCCAGCTTTCGAATTATTGATGGAAATTTTTGTACCTATTTTAGAGGTAAAATTCAATGTATCGGAGGGTCGCAGTAATTGTTCGGCAGAAATATCTGAGGTCTATTATGCACTCAAGACTTCAAATAAGCTTAGATTTCGTGAATGCATAAAAAACACACTTAAAGAGTCAATCGAAACTGGTTCACACTGTTTTGCCGACTTATTTCCTTCAAATATACCTACTGAACAATTAGATAAGTACTCTTTACTTGATGCTGTTATCTATGAGGCTGCAAAGGATGGTGAGATTGACGTTGATGAACGAGAAATACTGAAAAATCTTTTCGCGTTACTCAATTTGAATAAAAAAGAAACGCTAGATAGGATTGATGAGATTAAGTCACAAGTTCGTAGCGATAATAAGGTTTCAGGAGCATTGAATCCCAGAGAATTAATGCGGAAAATTTTGACTATAGCATTTGCTGATGGTGACTTGAATTCTTCGGAAAAAGAACTAATCAACATCACTGGAAAAGCATTAGGTATTACAAGAATTGAAATGCAGGAGCTCTTCTTTGTAGTGAAAGACCAGGAGGGTGATAAAGGTCTAGAGGAACTCGCAATGATTAGTTTATTTGGCTTTAATCCAGATTTTGATCTTCACTGGGAAGCGTTTCAGGCAGAAAATTTAATGTTTGAGGGGGTAAGTCGTGAATTCAAGATTTTGACGGACTCAGAGAAACTTATATTCGATGGTGATCAAGTGGATTGGGGTGAGTTCCATCCTGTTCCATTAAATGTTGAACTTATTAGAATGTCAGGTAGTAACAAAGTAGGTATCTTTTTCTTTGTTGATCGAAGAGGAGTACTGCTACTTCGAGAAATATTGAATTTCTTGGCTTACGTCATAGTAAAAGAAGGTGATTCTGATTCGAAGATTCGTTTACAAATGTGCGATGGTCGAGAAATAGTCATTTATCAAAATGAAGGCTTCTATTTTGATAATGATTTAAGGCAAGCTTTACAGCAGCAAAACGGAAAGGTGTCGCTTGTCTTAGTTGACTCCGAAAATCGTCAAATTATTTCGTATTTTGAAAGCGGTTGCGGTGTGCTAGAAGATCAGCGTTGGCAAGCTGGATTCGAGGCTATCCAAAGTAATGATGAAAATATAATTAAATTGCTATCAAAAAAGGCAGACCGTGAAACTCCGGGTGACAGGTATGCCAGAAATTTGTCTAGTCGCTCTATTCTTCAGTCTGAAAATGCATTGAATAGACTGAATGAATTTGAAAAATACTATCATTATGTTAGTGAAAATGACCCATTCGACTATGAATTTTTATATCTATTTGCTTCTTGTTTATATACAGCGGGTCGACACTCGGATGCTGAAAAAATGTTGAAACGTTCACTGAGAGCTAATGATAGATATTTTCCAAGTTTACTACTGCTATGCGAGCACCTCAGAGATGTTTCTTCAAATGAACTATATACCTATTTGATAAAATTATTAATATATTTTGGTGACAGCTTTGATTTAGAGAAATTTTTGAAGGATTCTAACCAGATAGATTATCAGAAACATCTTCAGAACTTGAGCGAGACTGTTTTTGTGCCTAATTGAAAGCTTTCACTATTTGTGGTAAACCTTAGAGTCATACCCTGTCTATTATCATGATTATTCAAAATATCTAGGAGTTAATATGTATTTCGTGCTGTCACCTGCAAAATCTTTGAATTCAGAATGTAGAGAACTGGATACAGATTATCGACCTTCTTTGCTTGAGGAGACAGCTGAGTTAGTCAAGATAATGAAGCAGAAAGATACCGTGGAGTTAAAAAGTTTGATGGGTGTCAGCGATTCTATTGCCGAGCTTAATTATGAGCGTTATCAGTCGTTCGATATTCCATATTCCAATGAAGCTTCTCATCCTGCGATAACTCTTTTTGATGGGGATGTTTATAAAAATATTAAAACTGATGATTGGAGTCATGAGGATTTCGAATATGCTCAGCGTCACGGTTTCATACTCAGTGGTCTTTATGGTTTAATTCGTCCACTGGATAGAATTTTACCTTATCGATTGGAAATGGGGACCTCCTTAGAGAACCACCGAGGAAAGAATCTTTATGCATTTTGGGGTGATCATATAACTAATCAAATTAACACTCAGCTAAAGGGAAAACCTCTCGTAAATTTAGCATCTAAAGAATATTTTAAGAGTATTAAACTTAAAAATTTAGACTCGAAAGTAATTCAAGTCGATTTTAAAGAGTGGAGAAATGGAAAGTTAAAAATGATAGGTTTCAATGCGAAGCGAGCGCGCGGAATGATGGCAGACTACATAGTCAAAGAAAGATTGAATAATCCCAATGACCTCAAGGGATTTAAGCTAGAGGGTTATGAATTTAGTGTAAATGATTCAACAGAGAATCATTATTTATTCCTTCGTTAATGATTGATAATTAAATTATAGGAGAACAGAATGACTCTTGTTAAGGAATCAGAAACATTAAATTTGAAGTCACTTTTTCAAAAATATTGGGATCGTCAAATGTTGGTAAGTCCCTCTTATGCAACTTTTTGTGGCATTAACGATTACAACGATAGATTAGAAGATTTAAGTGTGGAATCTGGGAAGCAGCATTTGAGTTGGTTGATTGATTTGCGCGATCAAATGCTATCAATTCCTGACGATCAAGTAGATGCCGACGATCTCATAAGTAGAAGAATTCTTGTAAATAATATTGATTCGTCGGAACGTTTCGATCGATTTCCTACGCATTATTTGGCAATTAATCAAATGACCGGATTGCATTTGTCATTCTATCAGATAGCTAAAGTTCACCCATTCAGAACACCTAAAGATCTTCAGGATTTTCTATCAAGAACGATAGCTCATGCCCTACAGTTAAATAAAATTATAAAGCATTTAAGTGACGGAATGAATGAAGGTTGGTTATTGCCGAAAAGAGTAGTCGATTTAGTGATTCTGCAATTAGAGGGTTTTAATAACAAAAAAGTTATCATTGATCGTATTCACCAATTTATTTTAAATCAGAATAAAAATATCATTGAAGAAAATAAAGTCCTGTGGGAAGAGATTATCAATGCAATTGAGGAGAGACTTCTTCCAGCTTACCGAGATTTAATTGAATTTTTATCAATAAGATATTCTGAGCTCGCTCGCGAATCAGTAGGTCTATGCGATTTACCAAATGGTTTAGAGCTCTATGAAGAATATGTCCGCAGTAATACGACTTTGGATGATTTGAGTGCGTCTGAAATTCATGAACTTGGATTACAAGAAATAGATAGAATTCATTCTGAGATGCGTAAGATACAACTTCAGTTGGGTATAGAGGGTGACTTAAGTGAGCTGTTTGAAAGTTTTAGAAACAACTCTGAATTGCACTATAATTCCCGTGAGGAGATTGTTGAACATCATCGATCTCTACTTGCTGAAATGGATAAAAAGTTACCGGAATTCTTCGATTCGCTACCCGAAAATCCCTATGAGGTTCACGCTTTACCTAGCTATCAAGAAAAAGAGTCTCCAGATGCTTTTTATATGCCGGGTAATCGACTGAGTGGAAGACCTGGAATCTATTACGTGAATACTTATGAACCTGATACTCGCGGAAAACATAATGCTGAAGTACTTGCTTATCATGAAGCAGTACCGGGTCATCATCTTCAAATCTCTTTAGCTCAGGAACTTGAGAATTTACCATCTTTTCGGAAACATAGTAGTGAGACCGCGTATGTTGAGGGATGGGCTTTGTACACTGAGAAGTTGTGTGAGGAAATGGGTTTTTATAGTCAAATTGAATCTAAATTTGGTCGCCTATCTTTCGAAGTTTGGAGAGCTTGCAGACTCGTTGTAGATACAGGTTTACATGCATTTGGATGGAGTAGGCAGAAGGCCATTGAATTCATGCAAAAAAATACTGGACTGAGTCGGTCAAATATCGAAGTGGAGGTAGATCGGTATATAGTCATGCCAGGTCAGGCTCTATCTTATAAAATTGGGGAACGTTATTTGATGGACTTGAGAAATATGGTTCGAGAAAACAAGGGTTCAGAATTTGAGATTAAGGAGTTCCACAAGGTGTTATTAGAAAATGGAGCGTTACCTTTGCCCATATTGGGAGAGATCGTTAGAAATTACTACAAGCTATAACTAATTCTCAGTTTGCTCATAAGCTGATTTCTTGTTTTTACGCCATGGTAGGTTTTCTTTCCATGATCTTACGATCTCTCGGACTTTCTGTCGGTATACCCCCATCTTGTGCTGTAGACCGAAAAACCATGAATCTCCGAACCAGCGAAACCTTGGTTCCACTTCTTCCTTGATATCATAGAGCTTCCGAAAGTCCTCATTTAAAGCTTTTGAGGCCTTTGATCTGATGTTTTTCCAGAGTCGATTGGTTGCTTCTACATTCTTTTTACTTATAGCTTTTAGGGGTGGATCGGCTTGGTAATCGTAGCCAGATCTGAAGAGATCCAGTTTAGAGCCAAAATGATGATATCGTGTGACCAAGGGAGGTGGAAGACTTGGTACAAGATCAAGCTTATACACCAGTCGAAGAAGCGGTAAGTGTTTAAATCTCTCGGCGCCTTCTGCATCAGTTATTTTTGGCTGTCCCATAGTAACAATCCATTGGATATCGAAACCTTCTTTTTCTAAGTACATAGCCAAAATGATAGCCATGCTACCACCCAAAGAATGACCGCTTAGGATAACTTTACGGTTAGGGTCCAGAAGTTCTTTGATGGTAGGGAGAATTTCCTTAACTGCCTTGTTAAAACCTCGATGTAACTTAATCCCAATTTCGGGTTCTTCCTTGAGAAAGTATTGCGAATCAATCCATGCATTTAATAAATTGTTAGTTCCTCGAATACATAGAATTTGTTCATCTGCAAAATAGTCTTTAAGGATCATCCATCGTACTCGGTATTTAATGGATTCGGCGACTATCGTTCCGGGGTATTCTTCACGTAATTTCTCCAAATCTTTGTAGATGAGGTAATTCATGTGCTGAATATGATAAAGACGCTGAAAATAATCCAGCCCAGGTTTTTCAGGAAGTGGGTCAAATGCAACTACCGACCCCGCCAAACCTAAGCTAAGGAAAAGCAGAATTTTTACTCCGAACTTCATCATGAACATATATTGTAATACGGAAGGTAAAAGTGACAAGTTGCTAAAATTTTAACTGTTAATTTAATTAATTGCGAAGTCATACAAAAATTGAGTATTTTTGAACTATTTGTAAAACTTTCGGCACACTGCTTCTATCTTGTCATCTTTTATACCTTATGCTAGCATCCACGCTCTGTTGAGACATCGGGTTGTGGCGCAGTTTGGTAGCGCACTCGTCTGGGGGGCGAGGGGCCGCTGGTTCAAATCCAGTCAACCCGACTTTATCTAAAGCCCTGAGACCCTTTATTCAAGGGGTTTCAGGCAATTTTCACTTTTTATTTTCTCAACTATGTTCCAAATCTATGACACTAATAATTTTAACAGATAATTTTCAGGTTTAGTTTTGTTATTTTTATAACGCTGATAGATGAGCCTTGAAATCGCTTATCTGAGCTCACCAGTTTCATAGAAACCAACCTACTTGGTAAGTTTTATATGCTGTGCAAAAGAGGACTCTGTTTTTCTACCTTCAACCCATTATAAATTAACCCACGTTCTATTATTTTGATCCTTAGGGTAGGAAATTCTTAATCTACCTCTAATTTGTGTACTAAGTAATACCTCTATAAACTTGTAAAACCTCACCTATCTATCTGAAACTATATTCACCATAATCTTTATAAGGATTGAATGATGAAGAAACTACTTGCAGTACTTTTGATTTTATTAATGACTATGCCTGTTTTTTCAGTAG
>JAYZAC010000077.1:0-10657 GCA_036339875.1 bacterium
CTTCATCAACTTTTGTTTAAGCTCATCGGAAACAAATTCCTCTGAACTATTGTTGTTTTCGGCTGTGTGACTTGATTTATTTATTGCCTTAGGACTACTCGATGATTCATTACAAGAATCAGGAGCGTCACCTAATACAAATTCTACAAGAATATTTGGGCCATAGCGATGCTGAATTAAATCCAACAATTGACTCTGATGGCGATCTTCCTGAATTTTATTAAAATGAAATTCATGAGTAGTTGAAAAATACAAGCAGAGCTTTTCACCTTCTTGTCTAACCTGAACTGGATCTATAAATGCTTTCAACATCGGATTCTTACTTTTAACCTCTTTCAGAATCTGATGCCAATGTCTTTCCGCCTCAGGATAATGTGACAAAGTTTCATCCCGTAGCTTTACAGTCGGCCTTAAGACATGAGTTTCAGAAGAAGCTGAATCCGACTTAATTTCTTCACTGTTCTTCTTAAGGGCTACTAGCTCCTGTTCAATTTTTTGAATACTTCTTTTGATCTGAGAGTCCGATCCTGAACTTATGGTTTGATCAGATGGAGGAGTAATAAGACCTATCTCACCATGTAGTTCTGGAAAAAGAGAATTCCCCATTTCATCAATTACTTGAAGTAAGTGCTTGTAAGTTCGCATCCAAATAGCCACTTCAAACTGAGAAACAAAACTGGGTATCTCACGATAATTAGCAGGAACTTGTAATTGGAAATAAATGTAATGCTGAATACGTTCCAATATCTGTAGTAAAAGTTCTCGAGGATCCTTACCGCTTCTCATAAAAACTTTGTAAGCTCTAATGAGCTCACTACGATTTTCACGAGCCAGATGTTCGAGCAGTCGATCAATTTCTTCGGTCGCAGCCAAACCTAACATTGAGTAATACTCTTTCTGACTTACATGAACGCCACAAAAATGAACGGCGCGTTCAAGCAAAGTTAAAGTATCACGCATTCCACCAGCGCCTCGACTTACGAGTTTTTCTATGACTACATCGTCAACCACCAAACCTTCAAGTTCCATCACCTCTCGCAAACGTTTTTCGGATTGCTCTGGATTTAATAAATCAAAGTCTAATCTTATACAGCGAGAAACAATTGTACTCAAAAGCTTTTCTGGCTCAGTTGTAGCCAAAATGAAAATCACATAGGGAGGTGGCTCCTCCAGTGTTTTCAGGAAGGCATTAGCAGCTTGTGGTGTCAGCATATGAGCTTCGTCGATTACGAAAACCTTATACTTGTCTTTTCCCGCTAGAGGTGGATATTGAACCTGATCTCGAATTTCTCTAAAATCGTCAATTTTTCGATTGCTAGCTGCATCTAATTCAATAAAGTCCGGATAATTACCCTGCATGAAGGACTTACAATTACTACACTGAAGACATGGATTTCCATCAGAAACTGATAGGCAATTTAATGCACTGGCAAAAATCCTTGCTGAGGTAGTCTTACCTGTACCTCTCGGACCACAAAACAAATAGGCGTGAGAAACTTGAACCCTTTTGATGGAGTTTCTGAGTACTTGAACAACTCGCTCCTGTCCACTCACCTCGTCCCAAAGTCTTGGTCGATATTTACGATACAAACTAGATTGTTGATGCATATTAACAGGATACTGTGCATCTACTTGAACGAACAGTGATTTTTAATTCAAGTTATCTTTAATTAAAGTTCCTGATCATTACGATCATATCTAAGTATTTCCTGTAGATTTTCCATATTCTTAACACACTCTTGGACAAACATATCCTCAGGAGGTCCAAGCTTTATTACTTTATCGTACCAAACGATAGCCTCCTCAAGTTTATATAACCCCTCTTTGCTAAGAGCCATAAGATAAAGAATTTCACTTTCTTCACCATAGACATCTAGAGCCTGTTGCAAAAAATCAACATTCTGCTCGTGCCTTTCAGAATAGAAATAAGCATATCCAAGCCATACCGTACTCTCCAAGCTAATAAGCTTGTTATTGTTTAACTCCAAAGCCTTCAACATATACTCGAGAACTAAGAAATAATTTTCATTAGAATATGCCGTTGAGGCGCTTTGAATATTATTTTTTATGTATAACTCAGTAGCCTCTTTGTAGTATTCCAGATTGTCCTTAGACTGGTTTGAGATCACCAATGGTTCTAAAACTTTCACGCTTTGTCTGTAGAAAGTAAGTTGATGATAGTTATATGCCAGCGCTAAGCGCGCTAAATGATGATCTGGTACAAGATCTAGTGCGCGTTTAAAGCTCGCAATTTCACTTGAAAGCTGACGCTCATTCATAGGATAGTAAGTAGTTAACTTTCCTCTAAGATAATGTAGCTGAGCTTCTTTTACATGTTTTCTTAATGCATAATTTTCCATTTTAGATAGAAAATTATCCGTATTTCTTATAGTTTCTTTAGATAACGTAGTACGAGCTAGCCTCTCCTGTTTCAACTCGTCTTCAATTAGCTCCCCGAGTTTGATGTACGCAGACAGCAAATATGGATCAAAATCAATCAAAAGATGTAGATACTGACGAAGCTCATTCCTCGAGGAATGATTTTCAAACAATCGAATACCATTCTGAAGTGATTTAATAACCTCCACCTTGAAGACCCTCATTCTATTAGAGATTTGACTTTTTTTAGGGAATCTTTGCTCTAAAATTTTAAGAATACTAGCCATATCTTCAAACATAGATCTCTTAAAAAGTAATTCGCAAGCTAGGAGTAATTCTTCAAAACTAAGATCATCAAACTTTGAATAGCGAATTATATAATCTCTTCCATCTGACCATGTATTAAAATCTCGAGGATATTTAAGAAGGATCCGCCCAATTTCAAAATAGGTTCTAGAGTCCTGACTCGATAGTAAAACCAATTCTTCCATTCGCTTAATACCAAGTTCTTTTCGACCATACTTAAAAAGCAATTCTGCTTCTTTACGAATTTGATCTGAGCCTACGTCATAAATATATTCTGAAAGATTTGTTTGTAATTTTCTTAACTTACTAATAACGAGAGCATCATCGTTCAACTTCAGACCTAAATTAATATAGACTTGACTCATTGGAAATTCACGCTGATTAAATAGAATTAAAGCATAGCTATATAAAAAACGTGGTTCAAAATCTATATGATCCAATTCAAACTCTAAAAATTTCCGAGCCTGAACGTTATCGCCACGATAAAGAAAATAGTCACCTAATTCGCCCCACTTAAACTCAGTATATAGTTCACTTTTAAGCAAACTATCATAGATTTTAGCAAGGAAAGGAAAATGCGCTTTTTTTTCTAAACTCTTTACAATTTTTCGAATCCTGCCAGGTTTATTTCTTAGAGTCGCCTTCAACCTTATAAAGGTTCTTAAAGCATTATTGGGGTTATTTCGAGAATTTAAGACAATTGAAGCAATCAGCATAGTTTCGTAAAACTCATCATCTTCACCCTCAGGCAGGAGAAAACTGCTAATTGCATCTGCCAAAATTCCAAGCCGTACTTGCTGACCAGTGCGCTCATAAATCTGAGCCAAATACTTGTAGATCTTTAAGTTTTTAGGTTGTATTTGACTGGCTAATTCGAATAGATTTTGAGCTCTATCTAGCTCATTATTATCGAAGAGGATGACTGCACCTTCGTATAAATCTTCAAAGCTATACTTTCCCGAGGCTAATTCACCTTCAATTTTGAGTTCGCTCAATCCATTGGAACGTTCCATTTTAATGGTTTGACAGAAATTACTTGGAGTCCATAGAACCACTGAAACGATAGAAAAAATACACGATAAGAACTTTTTTATCTTCATATCCCTATTCATCTATCGGAGATAAGGCATTTGCAAGCAAGGAAAGATCAAACAGAACAGATGCGACAATTGCCTCGACTATTACTACTGCCCTTAATGCTACACATGGATCATGGCGTCCTCTAAGATCTAAAACATGTGGATGACCTTCTCGATCAATCGTTTTTTGGGGTTTGAAAATTGATGCTGTAGGCTTAATATGTACCCGAGCAACAACTTGTTGTCCAGTACTTATACCGCCAAGTACACCGCCACTAGAATTTGATTTGAATCCTTCGGGCGTTAATTCATCATTATTTTCTGAACCAAATCTACCCACAACATTAATACCGTCACCAATTTCAACAGCTTTCACAGCGTTTAAACCCATCAAAGCATAGGCCAATCTAGCGTCTAACTTTTCGTAAGTAGGCTCACCCCAACCTACAGGGACACCATTAGCCACTACTTCAATAACACCACCAATACTATTGCCTTTCTGTTTAACCTTTAAGATCTCTGCTTGCAGAACATTGAGTTCTCCTCGCGTTTCACCCACCTGAATAAGATTAGCTTCCACGCTAGTACCACTGACCGCTAAATACTGTTTAGCAATTGCTCCGGCAATCACTCTACCGGCGGTTTCTCTTGCCGAGGATCGCCCCCCTCCATAAGGATCATAATTTTTATATTTTTTATGGTAGGTATAGTCTGCATGTCCTGGACGATAAAGATTTGTTAAAATTTCATAATCCTTACCACGTTTATTTTCGTTTCTAATTATGAAGCTCAATGGAGCACCAGTCGTTCGACCCTCAAAAAACCCTGATAGCAATTCGAATTTATCCTTTTCCTTGCGAGCCGTAGTCAGCTTGCTACTACCCGGACGTCTTCTTTCTAGCTCACTTTGTATAAACTCCAAATCAAGTTTAAAGTTGGGAGGCACACCATCAATTACAACACCAATTGCAGGTCCGTGAGATTCTCCCCAAGTAGTAAAACGAAAAATTTTTCCAAAACTATTGGATGCCACAACCTCTCCTTATTCTTTCACATATATCTAAGGCAGAAGTATCTTGATCGATCTGTAAAACTAAATCTGCAGCATTTTTCAATAAATTCGACCTACGTTCCAGAGCAATTACATATTCTTCCTCAATATTTCGAGCGCCAAACAATCTGGGTCGATCTCCAGGATCGTTCTTTCGTCGCTCAATTAAAATCTCTAAAGAAACATCAAGATAGATACAAGTTGCTCGCTTCCGAATATATTTCATACCTTCGCGATTCTCGATCATGCCACCACCTGTTGATAAGACTAAATTATAATTAGGTAGACTAAACAAACATTGAGTTTCTAGGACCCTAAAATGTGATTCTCCAAAAATTTCGAATAACTCGCTGATACTTTTGCCTTCTTGCTCAACTAAAAGTTGATCAATATCAAAAAACTTCCAACTCAACTGCGATGCTAACGTTTTACCAATTGTAGTTTTACCGCTACTACGTAAACCTAAAAGACATATCCAAGGTTTCATGAAATTTCCAAGAGATCAGAGGCTTGTTTATATTCCATATAAGAGCCATTGCACCATATTTTCTGTTGCAATAAAGCCTGATAGATAAAGATATGCAAACCACTCAAGCATTGCCCTCCTGAATCACTGACTAATTGCATCAATTTCGTACGTCGTGGAAAATATATACTTTCTACTAAACTAACCGAAGAATTGAGCCAATCTGCTGGGATTGGAGTCGAAGGATCTTCTCCCATACCAACCGACGTACATTGGATAATTAGACTGTCGGATAAATCAAATTTTTTGTCATACCCAATCCATTTAGCTCCATAACTTTCTGCTAATCTTCGTGCTCGGTTCTCACTACGATTTCTTATTAATATTTTCTCTCTATGTGTAGAGAGACATGCTAATACTGCTTTTGCAACAGCCCCCGCACCTAAGATTATAATTCTATTGAATTCACCTATACTAGACCAATTCTGTTCCACTGCTTCCAAGACCGCGGGTCCATCGGTGTTGTAACCTTTCCATCCTTGAGCAGAACGTTGCATAGTATTTACGACTCCACTTGCTCTAGCTATCGGGTCCAGTGATTCGCAGAACTCTACTACTTTTTGCTTAAAAGGAGTCGTTACTGAAAGACCTTGAACTTCTGGTGGTAATAAGTCAAAGAATTCTTGTAAATCATCACCGGGAAAACGAACATAGATACTGTGCTGATTTGAACCAGCGAAAAAAGCATTATGTATTCTAGGACTCAAAGAATGTGCTATTGGGTTTCCAATGATACCAAAAATTGCTGAACCTCTCGGTGCTTCGTGAAACTGTTCATACTGATATTGATTAACATCTATTTGACCAGGTGCGGTTTTTGCCTCTGGTAAACAATAATAAGACCAAAAACTACCCATAGCTTTTGAAGCCATACGGCTCCATTGACCGGCGTCACCCATGCAGGTGAAAACTAACTGGCTAGCACCAGTTTCTGTAACTCTCAATTTCTTCAATAAAGCTAGACCTTGCCAACTCTCCTCAATTGAAATTGCAAGTTTCAAAACTGCTGGCTGTACAGAAATACACTCATTAATTTCAAAACTAGTTATTTCTGGGCCCCCATAGTTGTGAACACTTAAAACTATCCTGTCTTTGTATTTCAGTAAGTGATCTGACCATAGCCTCCAATCTTGAAGATCTACGTCGAGATAGCCCTTAAATTGTTCCGCAAAGCTAAGATAATGATTAAGTCTCATACTATTGTCTAATGAACCTTCTCGACAGGTAAAGACGATAGTCAAGGAATCAAAAAACTCTCTGAATACACTCCAATCAATCAGCTTAGGCATATTATCAGCTCTAATCTCTATACCATCAAAATTAGAAGGAAAGTCTTTGAGAAATTGAAGAAGATTCTTCTGATCATCAATACTTATTGAAATCAACTTCATAGAGCTGCCTCCAATAATTCATAAAATTTCTCGGGTTTCATACCTAGAACAGGTTTACCATCAAATAAAGCTAGCTTGCCTGGGCGTGAACAGAAACTAAATTTTATCTCACCCGAGTGATTCTTTTTATCCCTAATTAGAAAAGTTCTCAAATCTTTTGGATCTCCACTGAAAGACTTATAACCTAATGATTTCCAAGCAGATTCAATAGCGTCGAGCCAATCACCTTCTATATATCCCAGTAGTTCTGCTATTCGATGTTCTATAATTAAACCTTCCCACACGCATAGACCGTGGGCTCTATTGAGCTTATAGTACATTTCCAAAGCATGTCCTACAGTATGGCCGAGATTTAGACACTGTCTTAGTCCTAGCTCCTTGAAGTCCTGCTCAACGATGTACTTCTTTACTTTAATAGATTCAAAAATAAGCTCTTCAAGGCAATCTTTTCTGGCCAACTCTTGCAAAGTTTTTTCTATTAATTCTGGAGATTTAAGCAAAGCATGTTTAAGCATCTCCCCAAAACCAGATTGAAAATGTTCGCTCGGCAGAGTGTTAAGGCTCTTAAAATTAACCCATATACCTTTTGGTGTGACAAAACTACCAACAAGATTCTTACCATTCTTTAAATTAATCGCAGTCTTACCACCAATTGATGAGTCGACCATCGATAGCAAGGTTGTCGGTACCAGAAAAAAATCTAGTCCCCTCAAAAGAATTGCTGATAAAAATCCTCCAAAATCACCTACAACCCCACCACCTACAGCCACAATAGACGTTTTTCGATCTATTTTACCAACCAAATTCTCACAACTTTTTTCTAATTGTCGAAAACTTTTACTATCTTCCCCTGCAGGAATTTCCTCAATGATAATATTTTGAAAGTTTTGAGATAATTCATCAGCATATGGGCGCGTATTTGAATCACATAAAAATACAAGCTTAGAATATGAATGTAGATCTTCTAGAAGTCTACTTGGATCGCTATCAACCCAATAACTCAGATCACCATGTTCAACTAAAATCTGTAGTCTTCTTGGAAGCATATATCAGCCGACTCATCTAATCTTCAAGATTAGCTATTTTAACGGAATCACCCCAACCAAGGACCGCAAATTGTCTACCTGTCTGCTCTAATAACTTATAGGCGCGTCGATAAGAACCTCGCATAGATGGCTCCTTCTGTCCAAGTTCAGCAATATGCATTGGAATAACAACATCCGGTCCAATTAATTCCAAAACTTCAAAGAAAGCATTCTCTGAACTGTTTGACTCAAAAGGCAATGGTGCTAATAAAATATCAATCGGTTGAAGAGATTTTAATCGTGTCCTGATCTCTGGTGTCTTAACGCACAACTCGTAATCAAGTTCGCCTAGATGAAGTAAACTTAACTTTTCTAAAATAGATACTTTGTATACTCGCATATCAAGATCGGTGGTATGTCGCATCCTAAATGGAAGATCTAAAGCTTCAATATTTACCGGAATATTACCGCGACCTAAAGAATATAAATCTCTTATTTCGCTAGGTTCAAAACCTATAACACCGTTTATACAAAGATTTTCCATACCAGAGGGAACAGCCACCAGTTTATCCGCACCTATCATCCGGTTAACAACCTCGAGATCGAGATGATCAGGCAAACGGTGCGACACAAAGGCCATATCTAATAAGTCACTCAGTTCTTCAAAAATCAGTGGATCAATTTTCCAAAAAAGCTCCCATACATGTTTGGTGGATACAACATCCATACCAAAATTCATACTAGGTGTCTGAATAATATAGCCACAATTATAAAGTTGATGTAAAAAGATTCCATCGCTTACTTGACGATCTCTTAAATTATCTAAAACATGATTCATTCTTCGTTGATAAAAACCTTGCACATGAGGGCTTTTAGATACCGAGTCACCCTGAAAAAGATCGTCGATTTGCTCCAGAATTTTTCGATGTTGAGATGCTTCATACTTCACACTCTTAATTTCGGATAATTCAGATTCAAGACTCTTCAAAGTCTCTCTTGTTTTTGGGGAACCATAAATATGCAGTAGAGAGTTAAAACCCCCATATCCATCATATAGTCTATCTGCATTCTGCGGATCATCAATCCAGCGCTCTCCATCCACCAAAAACTTATAAGTGTAGGTCCCCATTTCAGGTAGTTCTATTTTAATCGAACGACCGCCATGGCGACGTTTACGCATTTTATGCTTCCCTAGAGTCCAATTATTAAAACTACCCAGAACTTCTACCGACTCTGCCTGACCCTCATAAGATAGCGTAGCTATATTGTCTATAACAGATGGATATTCAAATCCAATTGAATTAACTCTTTTCTTGGCGGCATCTATTGCTGCTCTTGGCTGTACAACTCCACAACCTTGAGCCTCAACTGGAACATTACCAATACGCTCAGCTGTCTCCATCAAAATAGCTTTAACATTATTAGGACTTAGTTCAGGATTTACCTCCAACATTTGAGCGATAATACTGCATATTATTGGAGCTGAGAAACTGGTACCATCCACATGCTGATAATAAGGTGAGACTAACTTATATTCCGCTAATTTTCTGTTAATTGCGTTTAAAATTTCGTGTGGCTGCAAATGGTTAACTTTTGATGACCAAGGTATGACGGCTCGATTATCATGAAATCGAGCCATAAATTCGTGCTCAGGTGTACTATTAGCTAGATGCCACAATGTTTCTGCTTCTCTGTAAAAAGCAGTCCCTGGCAAAGTCGGAGCGGCTACCCAAATACCCGGAGCAATGATTTCTGGTTTCATTATTCCGTCAGCAGTTCGCCCGAAACTTGAATGGTACATTCCGTGATCACCCTTATTCAGTGAATTACGATCATCCAAACCACCCACGGTTATAACACTTGGCGAATTCCCAGGTGGCGTGATGGAAGCATGACTGTCATTCCCGGCAGCAACAACTACATTAATGCCAGCTTGAACAGCCTCTTCAGCAGCATGATTAATTAATGATTCTCTAAAACTTCCATCGCCATCCATTCCGAGAGAGATATTTATCACTCGTAAGTTATAACGCTTTTTTTTCCTTATGCACCACTCAATAGCCTGAACTATTGCTTCAGTAGTAAACCCATATTCACCACAAACTTTCAATAACGCCACATTCGCATCATGAGCTATACCCTTATATAGACCTTTACTTAGATATCCATTCCCAACCGCACTAACGCATGTCTGCATACCGTGCCAACTCATTACATCAGGTTTTTCAAAATCTGATTTGGGTCTGTAAGGTGAGGCCAAATCTTTATAAGCAACTACTCTTCGATGAGGTCTCATAATATCGGGATGTGGGTAAAAACCTCCGTCTAAAAAAGCAATACAAATTCCTTTTCCCGAATAACGTGGATCTGAATTTAATCTCAATGGAGTAGGTAGAACTTTAAATTCATCAGATGAACAAATAACGCGATTAGCACGTAATCTACTTACAAAGTCTCGGTCTAAACCTTCGCGCATAAAGTTGTAGGGATCTTTGCTAACTCGATTCTTAAATTCTACCGTGAAAAGTTCATTTTGCTCATCTAATTCTCCGAGACGCAGATTAAGCTGCTCACGCAACAAATGAGGAAGATTATATTTTTCTGATTGCTCGAGTAAATTAGAAGCCGAGTTATAATTCAGCTCTAAGACCTCAGGTCCTGACAGATGGGTACTGTAATAAAGCTGTAGAAACAAAAACTTTTCCCGCTTGAATGGTTCGAGATTACCTTGATTCTCAAGAAGAGAATAAGCCTGATAACGCAATTTACGATCTTTAGAAAGGTTGTCGAATAATGATTTTAACTTCATGCATCCTCCAATCCCTGCTCGCGATCATCCCACGGAATCACGAATTGGCGGTAGTACCACAAAACTTTCTCGGGCGAGTCTTTCCAAGCAG
>JAYZAC010000078.1:0-9261 GCA_036339875.1 bacterium
TGGTTTAATTCTATTAAAACTGGAAAAATTAGAGTATGTGATGACGAAGATGTAGCAAAAATGTATAAATTAGTGATAAAAAGATGTGCAACAAACGGAATTGAGCAGTATGAGATTTCTGCTTTTAGTGAACCAGGCGAAGAATCGTTGCATAATTTAAAGTATTGGATGAATGAAGTAACTTTGGGGTTTGGGCCCTCTGCTGCAAGCTACAGTAATGGGTTTAGATATCAAAATTATAGAAGTTTGAAACAGTGGCAAAGTCAGTGGGATACTGAAGGTTTATTTGATAGTTGTGAAAGGATTCATTCAAAAAATGCGATTTTGGAGTCATTTATGTTACAATTCCGGCTTGTACGTGGCATAGCCGTCAAAGAGTTGACTTCGGCGCATGAGTGTCATCCCGAATTGGGAATCAAAGATCGTGTGGATCGATTAATTTCAAGGGGATTGTTGCAAATGCGTGAAAATGGACGAAGAGTAGGTTTGTCTATGGAAGGTAGGCTCTTTGCAAATGAAGTATTTTTGGAGTTTGTTGACTGATGGATCCCTTTGCAATTGAAACGAATCATAGTCAGGATCATTTGTTCAAGCCACAGGTGGTTGCACCCACTTTGTCAATATTGATTTGGGGTGGTGGACAGGTTTACAATGGTGAATGGAAGAAAGCTGCTATTTTCTTCACAGGTCAGTTGGTAAGCTTGCTCTATTTGTGGGATTTTGCGAGTCAACATGTATTTTATCGTGTAATGACGGCTCAAATAGGGACTGTAATATACAGCTTTCTGATATTCCTTTTTAGTTTGGGTGCCTTGTTTGTCTGGATCTATAACCTTTACGATGCCCATCGAATTGCACAGTTTTTAGAATTTATTCAAGATCGTAATCCGGAGGAGCAGATTGAAGAGATTGGCGGCTGGGATTTTGAAAAAGATTATCGTGAGTACGCTAAAAGATTCCCATGGGGGTCTTTGTTTATGTATTCCCTAATCGTTCTAATCGTACTTAAGTATGTTCTTAGTTTTCGAACGGCTCAATCCGAATATACGGTATTAGTTCAACAGGCTCAGGAAAAGCCCGCTGACTTAAATGTTCGTATGGCATTGGTAGATTATTATGACTCGAAGGGTAAGTACCGTCATGCAGAGTTAGAGCTTGATGAATTTCTTCGAGCATACAGCAGCGGGCTCAACGTTAATGAGCGACAAGATTTCGAAAAGCGTTTAGAAGAAGTTAGGGGTAAAGTTCGCGAGGGTCGGACTTTTGTTACCGAAACAGTTCTAGGCCCCGGCGATAATTTGGACTGGGAAGAGTTGCACCAGACACTGAACTGGGCCTCGTTTGAAAAACGTGCTTGGAGTTATTTTAAGGTTAATCGTGAGAATAGGGTTGTGTTTAATTTGCTATTGACGCGCTACTTAAATGATAGTTCTTGGGTCAAGGCTAAGGATCTAGTAAGTTTGGCTTTACAGCAAAGTCCGCAAGATCCAAGCTTAATTCAAACGCTAGCTACTGTTGAAGATAAATTGAGAAAACAGAAATTAGAGCGGAAGCGAATTGATACTAGGAAGTTAAATTTGATGGAAGCTGTAGCTTTATTCAAAAAAAATGACTTAAGTGCAGCGCTAAAGCGAGTACAAACATATTTTAATTTGGGCGGAGAAAGTAAGGAAGCTTTCCTTCTTAAAAACGCTATTCTGTTAAAAACGAAAGATTACTCAGATGCGGTAAACACCCTCAATGACGCTATTTCGAAATTTCCTAAAGAAGCTGTATTCCATTATTCTCTTGGGAAAGTGCACTATGCCAGAAAGAGCTATGAAAAGGCTATAGATGCTTTTCAAACTTCGGTAACACTAAGATCCGGTGATGCTGAGATGCATAAGAACCTTGCTGTATCGTATAAGAAACTAGGTAATTATAGTGAGGCGGTGAAGTGGTATCAAAGTTCATTAGAGCTCAAGCCAGACAATCCTAGGCTTCTATTCCTCTTGGCTCATACACAAATGCAGGCCGGCGAGGCTAAGAAGGCTACACAAATCTACCGTAAATTATCTTTGCTGAATGCCGATTATCCTGAACTGTATTACTACATGGCGCAAGCTGAAGAAAAGAGCGGGTTGTTAATTGGCGCTCGAAGTAGCTTTAGAAAAGTTAGCAAAGAGTCACCTTTTTATTCGCAGGCACAGAGAAGGATTGAACAATTAGGATTAAAAATATCACAAATACAGAAAAGGCGTGAGAAGTCCACAACACCCCCATCTCAAGTTAAGAAGGTTGCTCCAAAAATCGTTGGTTCGTCGTCAAGTCTTTCTGCAGAGAATGGAGTTATTTCTGAGACGAATCTAAGCAGAGTAGATAAGGTGGCGGCAATTCTTCAGAAAGCTGAAAAAGCGTACTACACAGAAAATTGGGATGAGTCCTTAGCTCACTACGAAGCACTTCTTAAGTTGGATTCAAATCATTTTCATTCCCTAAAGCAAACAGGTCGTATTTATCTGGAAAGAAAGGGTGATTATCAGTCTGCAGAATATTCATTGAAGAGGGCATTAAGTTTGAAGCCCACAGATGTTTGGTTGAATAGTGCAATGGGGATAGTTTCAAAATCAAGGTATGAAGTTGCGCAGGCAAAAGAATATTTTGAGAGGGCATTGAAATATGACCCTAATGATCTAAATGCAAATTTCAATATGGCTCTATTCTATGAAGATCAAAATAATCTTACAAAAGCAAAGCAATATTATAATACAGTTATTGCCAACCATCCTCGACATCTGTTGGCGTATAACTATTTAGGAGATATCTATTACAATGAAGGTAATTTCGAACTGGCTACTCAGTTATATTCGGCTTTGTTAAAAATCTCTCCAAATAATGTGGGGATACGGTTTAAGTTGGCCTTGGGTCTTGAACAGTCTGGACAACACGAGCTGTCATTGAGCGAGTTAAGCAGACTAAGCAAAGAAGTTCGGGGTGAAGAATTTATGGAGCAGGAAATAGCAGAAGCTAAAGCAAGAGTTCAGGCTAAGTTATAATGTCACTGCAATTATGCGGGGATTTTTCTTTGAGTACTCATGTTGCTGTGATAGTATTCGCTTCAAATGCGAGAATCACCTAAATCCACAATCGTTTTTGCATCTGATCACGGTGGTACGAACCTACGTAAGATCTTACAAAAAGAAGCTGAAGTGGCCGGCTACAAAGTAGAAGATTGCGGTGTTCACAATACTGATACAGTTGATTATCCAGTTCAAGTTCAACTTGCAACAGAAAATTTCATAAGGTTGAAAGCCAAATATCTTATATTGGTTTGCGGTTCCGGAATAGGTGTTAGCATTGCTGCAAATCGTAATCCAAAATTGAGAGCAGTAGTGGCTGCAAATACTACTCAAGCTCGATTGTCACGAGAGCATAATCATGCTAATTGTTTGTGTTTGGGTGAACGCCTAACGGGTGTTGACCTAGCCAAAGAGATTTTTTATTGTTTTATTAACACTGACCCTGATATGTCGGATCGACATTGTAGAAGAGTGGCTAAATTGGAGAATATATGAGCAGTGGATATTTCATTAGTGATCACCCCTTAATTCAACATAAAATAACTAGAATGCGCGATAAGAATGCGGACCCAAAATTATTTAGGGAACTGGTGAATGAAGTCGCATCATTACTGATTTATGAAGTGACAAGAGATGTTCCATTGATTGAGGTCGAAGTAGAAACTCCACTAGTTAGAACTACTGGTCATGTCGTTGACCCTGAGTCTATTGCTGTGGTTCCCATTCTTCGTGCTGGCTTAGGTATGATGGATGGTATTCTCAGTATTGTTCCTATGGCGAGGGTAGGACATATTGGTTTATACAGAGATCCTGAAACCTTGAAACCAATTGAATATTACAGTAAACTGCCGGCCTCTTTGGAGGCTAAGTATGTGATTTTAGTTGATCCGATGCTGGCTACTGGGCATTCCTCGGGAGCAGCAGTGGAGATATTAAAACAAGATGGTGCTAAGAAAATTGTTTTGGCTAGTATTTTAGCTTCTCCTGAGGGAATAGAATATATGCAAAAAACGCATCCGGATGTTCGGTTGTACTCTGCAGCACTAGATGAAAAGCTTAATGAACATGGATACATTTTACCTGGCTTGGGCGATGCTGGAGACCGTATTTTCGGAACAAAATAATAGGAGTAAATAATGACTAAACCGACTTTTTTCTCATCTGAGTCAGTCACTGAGGGGCATCCCGATAAAATTGCCGATCAAGTATCAGATGCCATACTTGATAGCATTATGGCGTCGGATCCAAATGCTCGTGTTGCCTGTGAGACGGCTGTTACGACTGGTATGGTGCTAGTAATGGGAGAGATCTCATGTGATTGCTATGTCGACGTACCTAAGATCGTGCGCAATACAGTAGAGGACATTGGTTACACTAATGCGGCTTATGGTTTGGACTTTAAGAGTTGTGCAGTTCTATCCTCTATTGATGAACAATCACCCGATATATCTCAAGGTGTTACAGAATCAATAGAAATACGAGAGCAAGGTGGAAGTGAGTATGATCAGACTGGAGCTGGCGATCAAGGAATGATGTTTGGATTTGCTTGTGATGAAACTCCAGAGTTAATGCCTATTCCAATTATGCTGGCTCATAAATTGACAAAAAGGTTAACTGATGTTCGTAAAAGAGGTTCTTTAGCTTATTTAAGGCCGGATGGTAAGTCTCAAGTGACGGTCCAATATGATGGATACAAGCCTGTTCGTGTTGAAAATGTTGTGATTTCTACACAACATGACGAGCATGTCAGTCTAGAAACCATTGCTGAAGATCTGAAGCGTCAAGTAATAGAACCCGTAATTCCTACAGAATTTTTAGATGACGATACTAAGATATACATAAATCCCACTGGTAGATTTGTGATCGGAGGGCCGCATGGAGATGCTGGTTTAACGGGACGTAAAATCATTGTTGATACCTATGGGGGAATGGGCCGTCATGGCGGCGGAGCATTTTCGGGCAAAGATTGTACCAAGGTGGATAGATCGGCAGCATATGCTTGTCGGCATATTGCTAAGAATTTAGTTGCAGCTGGATTTGCAAGTCGAGTTGAAGTTCAGGTTGCATATGCAATTGGAGTCTCAAAGCCAATGTCGATATATGTTGATACTTTCGGAACAGGTAAACTTGAAGATGTGAAAATTGCAGAGATTGTGGAGGAGGTATTTGATATGAGACCTGCCGCAATAATAGATCGACTTAGGTTGAGACGGCCTATATACAAGCAAACTGCCGCTTATGGTCATTTTGGTCGAGAAGATCTAGATTTACCTTGGGAGGCGCTAGACAAAGTCGAAGACCTTAAAAGATTTTTATAATTACTATTCTGACTTTGTTTCTAAGAAGTCATAAATATTAAAACCCCAGTCGCAAGACTGGGGTTTTTTGTTCGATTGTAGCTGAGCTTAAAAATAATATGATTAGTAATTTTATGACAAAATATCATTTTAATAGGAACTTAATGTTCATCTTTTAAGTAAATCATGGAATTTGAGTCTACCTATGCATGAATCTTTATGGAAAGTGGCCGAGTTTAGATTACGTGTACATTTTCCGATTTATTGGGAGAAAATACGAATGGTTGTTTTCATTAGAAAGTATTTTTTACAGGCATTATCGATACTATTTTGCCTGAATATTTCTGTTGAAGGGCATAATACGTGGTGGGGTCCAACTGGACTAATACAAGTCCCCACTACAACAATCACGCGGCCTAATGAAACTTCTGTATCTACTTACGCGAGTATTGGCGGAGGTGATTTCTATTTAGGATGGAATTTCAATATGGCATTTTCGGATCACTTAGAATTATCAGTTGCTGATACGGTGGGATGGGATGAAAGATCGGGCTCATCCACGTTACTTTCTATGAAGTTTGTACCACTGGAAAATGTAGCTGTTGGTGGACTGTTTGATACAAACGATAATTATCAGCATACGATTTACACAATGATAGGCTCGCCTCAGAATTCTGTGTATTTAGGATTAGGTTTGAATTTCGGAAATGGTGATGCTAGTAAGGCAGTATTGGGAAACTATTCAAAACGATCTGAAGATATGGAAACCTTATTTGTGATGGCTGGAGCTAGGTGGGATCTATCTAAATATTGCCCTTCACTTGAAGGTATTATCGAGTATAACGGTGACACTATGTCTTTAGGTTTCGGATATATTCCGGAGACTAATTGGGATGTACAGCTTGACTATATGACATCGGGAGATCTATTGCCTGATAATCAGCTCGTTCTTTCGGTAGGAACAAAGTTTTAAGGGGATTGTTATGACGTGTAAAAATTTAATTCCATGCTTAATTGGATTCTTATCCATATTTGTTACCGTTCAGGTAGAAGGTTATAATTTTCGTAGTGCTAATAGATCAATGGCATCGGTTGAAAATCAACGGTATATAAACTCAGATAAAAAAGACTTCTCGGAAGATAGGCAGAATATAAAAGGTAAAGTTGAGTACGAATTAGTTGCCAAAGGTCCCTCGGCGCAAAGGTATAAATCTTCAGTTGATAATCGTGGACTAATGCCTCACGAGAAAAGTAGTTTGAGAAGAAACTTAAATTCTGAAAGAGTCAGTGGGATTCATATTTCAGAAAAAAATGATAACCATCAAATAAGCGGTAGTAGTTATTTAGGTAAGTTATCACAACAATTAGATCAGAATTGGAGACATCAAGGATCTTTCGCTAATGATCAGGATCAAATTTCAAAGAATTTTCGACCAAAAGGGAACAATCTGGATTTGCTGGTAACTCCTTACAAAGGAGAATTTTATAGTAGAGGCGGTAAGCCATTTTCTATCGATCCAGGTTTGTTAGGTAGATGGAAATAAAGCTTTACTTAAATATGTCCTATTAAGTGAGTCATTGGAGTATGTTTTTTTTGTAATGGCTATGATAGACTACAGCCGCCTGTGGTACTCGTAGCTAAGTTAAGTTTCGGGGCCTACACAAAGTTTTGTAAGGAAGTGAAATCCTAGGCTTGCCTAGGTTCACGATCCGCCTGTTTTTTAACAGGCCCTGCAAAACCCTCAGATACGGTACTCGCAGGTTTTCATAAGTACCAAGAATATGAATATTTTCGGTTAAGGAGCAAGTATGCAAGGACAGGGTGAAGCTTTAGGAATGATTGAAACCAAGGGTTTGGTAGGGCTAGTAGAAGCCTCCGATGCCATGTGTAAGGCTGCTAATGTAACTCTTGTAGCCTGGGAAAAGGTGGGAGGCGGATTAGTTACAGCAATCATCCGTGGTGATGTAGCTGCAGTCAAAGCTGCGACAGATGCTGGGGCAGCTGCTGCCAATAAAGTAGGGGAGTTGATCTCCGTTCACGTAATTCCTCGACCACATTCAAACTTGGAAACAGTTTTCAATATTGCTGGCTCATCTCAAGCGAAAAAGTAGTAAATGAAACTGGGGCGAGTCGCGGGAACCGTGGTCTGCTCAGTGAAGGATGATCGCTTGAAAGGTCTCAAGCTCCTTGTGATACAGGAGAATGATGTCCATTTAAAAGCGACTTCTTCATTTCATGTGGCCGCGGATACAGTACAAGCAGGAACAGGCGATTTAGTGTTATTCGCTTCAGGTAGCTCTGCTCGGCAAACCGAGAAGACAACGGGTAAGGCTATCGATTGTGCCATTATTGCTGTGGTTGATCAAGTGAACTTGAATACTTAAATTCCGTACGAGGGGGTTGAGTGAGTTATTCTTCTGATGAAATTGCAAGAATCGTAAGTTCAGTAGTTGAGCAGATTGAAAAAAGTCGAAGTACAGATACTTCGGTGCAAGAAGTATCTGAACAAACTTCTAGTGAATCGACTGTAAACGACTCATGGTTAGGAGTTTATCCCGAGATAGGGATGTGTGTTTCCAGATCTAATACGGCATACGAGTCATTCAAGGATATTGGTGTATCTCAACGAGAAGTAATAATTCGTGAGATTCGAAACGTATGTATAAATAACTTGGAAGAAATAGCTCGGATGGCTTGGGAAGAAACAGGCTTGGGTCGCTATGAAGACAAATTAGAGAAGAATCGTTTGGTGATCGAAAAAACACCTGGTACGGAAGATCTAAGCCCTACAGCCTTTAGCGGCGATTTTGGTTTGACAATAAGAGAGGGTGGTGCCTACGGGGTAATAGGAGCTATCACACCAACTACTAATCCTACTGAGACGATAATTAACAATTCTATTAGTATGATTGCTGCAGGTAATGCGGTTGTCTTTAATCCTCATCCCAGAGCGAAAAATTGTTGTGCTTTTGTCGTGCACTTAATCAATGGAGCAGTAACTAAGTATGGTGGTCCTCCTGATTTGGTTACGATTACTTCAAATCCAAGTCAGGAATCTGGTCAATCGATGATGAAACATCCGGGAGTAAGGATTTTAGTGGTGACGGGCGGTCCGGGAATCGTTCAGGCGGCGTTTTCAGCTGGAAAAAAAGTCATTGCTGCAGGACCTGGTAATCCACCATCTATAGTTGATGAGACGGCTGATGTTGAGTCAGCCGCTAAACATATTATCGCTGGTGCAACTTTGGATAACAATGTTTTATGTATCGCAGAGAAGGAAGTTTTTGTCGTAGATTCTGTTGCAGACGAATTCATTCAGGCGCTAAAGCTTCACGGGGGGTATCAGCTAATCGGTAGCAATATACAGAAGCTTGAAAAACTGATTCTGATTGATGGTAAGATTAATTCTGATTTGATAGGTAAAAATGCTGATAGTATTCTTGGGCAGATTGGAATTGATGTTTCACCAGAGGTTCGAATGGCATTTTTTGAATGTGATTTCGATCATTTTTTGGTTAAGAAAGAGCAGATGATGCCAGTGATGCCTATAGTTAGAGTTCCCAATGTCGAAGTTGCGATTAATATGGCGGTAGAAGCAGAGAAAAGTAATTTTCATACAGCTACAATGCACTCGAAAAATCTTGATGCATTGCATGAGATGGCCGTTAGGAGTAATGTTTCTATTTTTGTGAAAAACGGACCTTCATATGCGGGGCTTGGTATGGGCGGAGAAGGGTTTACTACGATGACTATTGCCGGACCCACAGGCGAGGGATTAACATCTGCGCGCACTTTCACCCGACAGCGTAGATGTGTACTCAAAGGGCACTTTCGGATTACTTAGGGTCTTTTATGAGAATAGCGATTGCGTCTGATCACGGTGGTTACCGTATGAAAAATATTC
>JAYZAC010000079.1:0-8321 GCA_036339875.1 bacterium
CTCCGACTCTCGCGCAAGGTGTAATAGATTATCGATCAACACAAGGTCCCAAGGTGTTGAATGGTATTCGAGGTATGAATACATTACATCGTGTAGCTTTTGGTTCGGTTGGTTTAAGTAGCAGCGTATTAAAGCTGCACTCAGATCAGCGGGTGGCGTAATCCAATCTTTGAGTATTTTGTTTACTATCGAATCTGAGTTTTCAATATCTGACTTAATAATTTTCTCTACGGCTGTAACTGCTATATCAGGTCTTTTTTTCTTTAGGATTGAAATACCGTGCATGATCGTATTGATTTTTGAAGCATATAAAGGCACATCATTTATCACATCCATCAGTATTGGTAAAATACGCATATCATTCCGTTCTGAAAGAACCCCGACACAGGCATTTACTATTTTACTATTCTCATTTTGCAGGAAAGGACTCAAAACTTCCCAATGATCGATGCCTGATAATTGTTTAGTGATGTCAATTACTAAGGCTAAACAATCAATGTCTTTCTCATTTTTTAATTGAGAATTCAATATTTCAAAAAGATCAGATTCATCAAGAATAACCTCGTAATTTTGTACTTGTCTTAGCAGTGCTTTCTTACTACTTTTGTTAGACCTTGAGAGGACGGATCTCAATTCTTTTAAAAAGCTTTGAGCATCTATAAAAATTTCTTCAGACTCAGGGAGAGTTTCTGATTGGATTCTTTTACTACTGGAAGAATTATAGGCTTCAATTAGTTTTTCAGTCTTATTTACTAAATCTATAAGTTCAGGCGACTGCTTAGCCCAGTTTTTGAGAAGTGCAAGAGCTTCTTGCTGTATGTCATAAGTTGCACATTGGACCAGCTCTACTAATTGATTAGCATATTCCGTTCGATTTAATTTACTTAAACATTCCAGTAAAATTTTATGAGCAGTTTCAGATTGGTTTTGTATCAAACCGTTCATAGATTCAAGGATTTCCTCAGAATATGCCTGTGCTGTAATAGAATCAGAGGCAAGATAATTGATTGCATTGCTACGAACTTCTAAGCTTAAATCAGATAAATAAGGTAGATAAAAACTTCCTAATTCAGGACTAATTACGACTGCTAATGAATTTAATGCGGATGCTCTGACTCTATCATGAGGATGATTAGCATAGCCCATTAGGATGCGCATTTTGCGGGGACGAGGAATGTCAGAGTGACTCATTTCCAGTACCTTGCTCGCTATTTGCAAAGGAGTTGGAAGTTCAGATTGATCGAGTACCTCTACACTCATCATTTAAGTATACTGGATTTTACCGCACTGACTCCAGTACCAAAATATATTCATCATTCATCAAAAAGTTTAATCGGTGGTTGTTTATATTCTGAGTCCTGCAAAAACGGACTTTGATAGCTTTGATTAAGAACTTTAGCTTTAATTCTAAACCCAAGATTAGGGCTCGAGAAGGAGTTAGGATTCAGACTGAAAGATTGCGTAAAGCAAGCTCGAGTTGAATTATTTGAGTATGAACAATTCATCGAGAAACGATAGGATAAATTCTGTTGATAGTCATCCTGAACCCATTCTCTTACATTACCGTAAAAGTCATAAAACCCCCAAGAATTTGGAAGTCGACCACCTCGAGTTTGAGAACAACGAGCATCGCCATTTGTTGAACAATTCGCGTTATAACCGTACCAAGCAAAGAATCTAAGAAGTGAATTTTCATTACCAAAGTGATAGCGATCTCTCGTGCCGGCCGTTGCAACGTAAGTCCATTCTAATTTTGAAGGTAGTGAGTACCTGCTAGTTCCTTCGAGTTCATTTAGTCTTTGTATGAATGCCTGAGTATCATTCCAGTTTATCTGCTCCACAGGACCTTCAGAATTTAGTGTCCGACTCGGATTGGTAACCATTAAGCTTTGCCATTGACTCTGAGTGATCTCGTATTTACTAACATAAAATGGTTCTTCTGAGGTCTTCATTGGAGGAACTAATATGAACTGAATTCCTGCTGAATTAGTGAAGTCAGCAGAGATGCCTAAGGGTGGTGTAAAGAAATTGAAATTAAATGTACTTATGACTGAGGGTGGGAACTCGGGTCCACAATATGCGAATGCCTTTATTACGGTATCTTGATCTATGTAGAGTGGAGTATTAACGTCATAAATTTGACTACTAAGCCATGGTTGTTCGCCATTAGTTGTAAAGTATATTTGCTGTGTACTGGTAGAAGTCAGGGTCACCGAAAGTGGTCCTGTAGTTAATGCTCCTGGTGGATTTGCAAAGACTGGCTCTGGAAGACGTGTCTCAATATCGATTGCGCAGGTAGCCGAAAGCCGAATGGTTAGAATAGCCAAAAGTATGAATAATCTCGTAACTCTTTTTTGCATTATTAAACTATGTCATGCTCGCTGATGATTATCAATTATTGATTTCAAGCAAACTCTGCACATATTAATTAATTTCTTGATGAAATGTACTTTTATCAACGATCCGAAAGTTCAAGCAATTTATTGTGTAATTCACTTATCTGTTTTGCTTGAATTTCATTTCTTAATTTCTCAGCTTTAATCATACTTCTTAATATTTTAATTTTTTTAAAGATTGGATTTATATTTATGTTAGAACTTATATTGATGTAAGCCTTCTTGTTACTAAGTAGTTGGCCAATTAATTGGCCATCTTTCGTGAACACCTCAGCCTGATAAATTTCGACCTGTTCCGGATTAAATTCTAATGTACCTACAATTCCTACTAAAGCCTGTTTTTTATTTTGCTCAGGTAGTGCTACACCAATTACATGGTCTCCAATTCGATAAGGCCTAACTTTTCCGGTTTGTTTGTTAATACCTACAATGTCACCAGCTGTTACCTGTTCTTCTTGAACGAAAAAGGTAGCTATTAGATTTTTGCCAAAGTCATTTTTTATTTGGTTGGATGAAGAAGCTTGAATAAGACAGAGAAATAAAAAACCTTTTATCAAGATAAGTAGTGGCTTAAACATTTGTACCTCCAGAGTGTCTTACTATTATTACATTAAGTAAATATTATTCAATGGTGCTATCTTAACTTCTCAGACTAAATAACCAATGGTTTAGGAGAATTAGAATGTGTGAAGTTGAACAAGTTTCTGTCGAGAACTTGAGACTTAGGCTGCAAAAAAGAATTGATTCCAAGACAAAGCCCCCCGGGTCTCTTGGCATTTTAGAAGATTTAGCGCTAAAAATGGGCTTAATTTTGAAGACAGACAGACCCAAGATAAGTAACCCACAGATTTTAGTTTTCGCAGCGGACCATGGTGTAACCGAAGAAGGAACTAGCGCTTTTCCGAGCGAAGTTACAGCTCAAATGGTACTAAACTTTCTCAGTGGTGGAGCAGCAATCAATGTTTTTTGCGAGCAAAACGGTATAGGGTTGGGAGTTGTTAATATAGGTGTCAAAGGTTCTTTAGAATCAATCAATGGTCTTGTAAACCAACCAGTTGGTTACGGTACATCAAATTTTTGTCGTGAATCTGCAATGAGTATTCAGCAATTAGATCAGGCTATGAATCTGGGAGCTTCCTTGGTATCAGAAAGGTATGATCAAAATTGCAATGTAATTGGCTTTGGCGAGATGGGTATTGGAAATACAACCAGTGCTGCAGCTTTAATGAGTTTTTATTTAGATCTTGAACCTCAAGATTGTGTTGGACGAGGAACTGGTATAGATGACGGAGGCTTGAAAAGAAAGGAAATGGCACTCGAGAGGGCTAGAGAGCTTCATATTAATAAGACTCAGCCAAAAGAGATCTTAGCCGCTGTGGGAGGTTTTGAAATTGCAGGTATTGTGGGTGCTATGCTCAAAGCGAAAGATTTAGGTATGATAATTCTTGTTGATGGTTTCATTGCAAGTGCCGCGGCATTAGCAGCTTTTATGATAGAGCCATCTTCCAAAGATAATATGATTTTCTGCCATGTATCGGCTGAAAAAGCTCACTGCTTACTACTGGATAAACTTGATGTAAAACCGATCTTAGATTTGAAGCTTCGATTAGGAGAGGGCACGGGCGTCGCAGTGGCTCTTCCATTATTAAAGTCCGCTATCCTGTTCTTAGAGAATATGGCCAGCTTTGAAAGTGCTGGAGTTAGTGATGCTCTATAAACTTATTAATGAATTAGAGCTTTATTTCAACGCTCAGGTTTTCTACACAAGATTTCCAGGACCTTCTTGGGTTCGCTATGATGACAGAAGATTGAGTTTGTCCAGTAGATATCTTCCTTTGATAGGTTTACTTATCGGGATGACAGCTTACTTGGTGTTTTACTTGACTTCGTTTGTTTGTTCAAAGGAGATCGCGATTCTACTAAGTATGATTATGACAATAATGGTAACTGGCGCTTTTCATGAGGATGGGCTAGCTGATTCATATGACGGTTTATATGGCGGATTTTCCAAAGATAGAATTTTAGAAATTATGAAGGATTCGAGAATAGGTACGTACGGTAGTGTAGCTCTCTTTATGGGATTACTGATAAAATTCCAAGCACTGCTATCTGTCCAAAACATATTTGTGGCACTGCTGATTGGTCACAGTCTAAGTCGCTTTGCTGCATTATGCTACATTCCAATCATTCCATATGCTCGTCAAGAAAATGAAAGCAAAGCCAAGCCAGTGATTGCTAGTGTTCAGGTAAACTCTATAGTCCTAGCATCTATTCCAGGAATATTACCCCTGTTGCTACTTTCCGCTTGGAAAAGTATTGTTGTGATAAGTACTGTTATAGTACTTTGGCTATTTATGAAAAGAATTTTCGTAAATAGAGTAGGCGGTATTACAGGTGATTTACTTGGTGCTTCCCAACAGATTTTTGAAATTGGGATCTATATTATTCTCGGATCAACTTTATGGATCTCTACCTAGTAAGACATGCTCCTGTGAATTTAGAATCAAAGGTCTGTTACGGACAGCTAAACGTTCAAACAGATTCGACTTTTGATGATGTGTGTTTAAGTTTGATACCCCTATTCAAAAAACTTGAGAATTCTAAGGTTTATGCTAGCCCCTTAAGTCGCTGTGCTTCGATGGCGCAGTATTTCTTCGATGAATTTAGCGTAGTGAATGATTTGATGGAGATTAATTTTGGGGATTGGGAAGGCATACCTTGGGATCATATACCCAGAATTGAAATAGATAAGTGGGTAGACGATATTAGTGACTTCAAACCTAATAATGGAGAATCATTAAGGGAGATGCATCAACGGGTTGTAAAATTCGTGAATTATGTAATATTACAAAATCAAAAATCTGTAATTTTATTCACGCATGCAGGTCCAATAAGAAGTATTCTAGCCCATTATTTAGGCATTGATTTTAGGGAGACTCTTAAAATTCAGATCGATTATTCCTCTATCAGCAAAATTAATATACAGAAAGAGATAATTCGAGTTGAGTTTATTAATCGCTTGTCTGGAAGTATTAATGAATGGGTCTGAACAAAAGATCTTCAGTTATTACTTGCTTGGAGATGATTTAGAAGTAATTCAATTGAAGTAAACTCATGCTTTTGATTTTTGTCAGAAAGACACCATTTCACTAATTCTTGTTCCGAGTTAATTTCGATATGGACTATCGCATGATTATTCATCTCTGACTCTGAAACGAGGTAACCAATCCGTTCTAAACCTCGCTGAGTCCATGTTTTATGAAGACTATCTTGGCCTTTTAATACAATAGATCGGGTTTGTTTCCTAGTTAATTTTAGATATCCGCTGCTCAAATCCCAATTTTGATAAGCATCGTGACTAAACTTTAGTATGTCACCTGAGAGAACAAGTTGTTCTGGGATACCTTGCAAAATTTGTCTGAATTGACTAAATAACAGGATTTGATCAGCCCAGCCTAAGCTTAAATCGAGATCATGAGAACTCATCAAAACACAAATTTGTTTACTTCTACAAATTGTTTGTAAGGTTTGCATTAGTTGAACCTTGTGAGGTAAATCAAGAAATGCTGTTGGTTCATCTAAGATTAAAATTTTGGCTTGTTGACAAAGGCTTCTCGCTATTTCGACTCTTTGTCTTTCTCCATCACTAAGGCTATCAAGATTTCTGGAAAGAAGATGACGGATTTCAAGTTGTTCAATTGCTTCTTCGATGATTAATTTATCTTTTTGGTCAAGTCGATCTAGCCAACCAGTAAAAGCATAGCGACCCAGTTTTATAACTTCATAAGCACACATGTGCGGTGGACTTAGTGAATGTGGGCTGACGAATGCCATCATTGAAGCTCGTTGATGTGCTTGTAGTTTTAATGGATCAGAACCCTGCCAGAATACATTACCACTAACTGGCTTTTGAAAACCGGCGATTGTCCTCAGTAAAGTAGATTTACCAACCCCATTGGGACCTAGAAGACAAACTAGTTGACCAGCATCCCAGCTGTAATTTAATGGTTTGTCGTTTAAATTGCATTGACCATAGCCTACTACTAGTTCATTAGCTTCAAGTAGCATTATCGTTGTCCCTTACGATTACCTTGAAGAATAGCTATCATAACGATTGGTGCGCCCAGTGTAGCTGTAACTGCATTGAGTGGTAGTTTTAATTGGGAGCTAGGCCAATGAGCAATCAAATCACTCAATAAGCAAAAAGACGCTCCACTAATAATACAAGCAGGTATTAGTATAAAATGGTTTTGAGTCCTAAATACTGCGCGGCATAAATGTGGTACGGCGATACCTAGAAAGCCAATCGGCCCGCAAAATACCGTTACGACAGCTGCTAATGAGCTACTGAGTAAAATTAGAAGCATTCTTATACGGTCTAATGAAATTCCTAGACTTTGAGCCATTTGCGGCCCCATTAAGAATGCATTCATTGTCTTACAAAAAGGCAAACTAACCAATATTGGTAGGCCTATACCTAAAGCGAACAAGCTCAATTGTTCTTTTGGAACTCTACCGAAACTACCAAAGGACCAAATAAGAAATGACTCTAATTCTGTCGTGTTACTAAAATACACTAACAAACTCACAATGCCACCGGTGACAGTACCGAGTAAAAAACCTACCAATAGCAGAACAGTGGCGTCACCTATATAGCGACTAAATAAAAGGATTACAGAAAATACTGTAACAGAACCTATTGCGGCACAAATCAGTTGACCGCTTATGCCACCACTGTAAGTTACGAAACCAAATAATGTCCACAGAGCTACCCCAAGGCTCGCACCAGAGCTGATTCCTAGCACATAGGGTCCTGCTAATGGGTTACGGAATAAGGTTTGCATAAATAAGCCTGATATGGCTAATGCAGCTCCTGCCATTATTGCTGTAAGTATACGAGGTATACGAATTTCTCCGAGAATAACGGACCATGTTTTTTTACTAGTATCACCTTCTAAAAAGTAAGATTTTATCTCAAAGAAAGGTATATCTACTGATCCGAATCTTAAATCAAGAACTAGTAGTGCGACGAATAATAGGCACAAGATAAAAAAGCAAGAAACATTACGCATGTTAATCTAACAAAGCATGAAACCATTCCAATTTACGGTTTGTGAGTATTTCGGGGTGTAAGACTTGGACCAAGTCAGCCAATAGGTCGTGTGGGTTAGATAAACCTCGCGAAAAATAATCATTATTTCGTTGCTCCAGAACAGCTTTTGTATTATTAAAAATTCGATTAGTTCTATACGCTTTAAATAGTGCGAAGCGAGGGTCCTCTTTTAGGAGAGAAGTTTTATGGGTATGTTGTCCTGGATTGATCCAGAAATCAGCTTCTAAGCCGGATTCAATAACTGCCTCTAGACTTAATTTGAGATTGAAGCTTCCTTTAGTGTTAGCGAAAACATAATCTCCTCCTGCATCTCTAATTAGATGAGCCATAAAATTATCTCCCGCTGGGACGAACCAAGTACTTCCGTAAGGAATATTTACTAAAACTGTTGGTTTCTTGACCTGTTTAATAGCTTTTGCAGAAAGTTCTACATACTGGTTTTTTATTTTATTAAACTGGGCAATCGCTTGTTCTGTTTTATCAAAGAGTATACCGAACAACTTTATCCATTCCACATATGCTAGCGGCGAAGATTCTAGATATTCATTGATGTAAATCATCTGGGTTCCGTTTTTGGAGAGATTTTTAAGTTGATTCTCAATACCCGGAAAGTGATAGCCCAAAACTACATCAGGTTTTAATGCAATGATACTTTCTAATTTAATATTTTGAATCATACCAAGTTCTATCAGTAGGCCTTGTTTATGTTTTTTTATTAGAGATTGTTCATTCAAATCTTGGATTCTAGAAAATCCGACCATAAGGTCGAGTAGATGTAATTTCTTTAAGTGACTTATGTGGGTAGCAGAAAG
>JAYZAC010000080.1:0-13720 GCA_036339875.1 bacterium
ACTTTTAGTTTGAGACACAACGCTTTTAGCTGTATTACTTTCCCACTGCCTATCATGGTTCTAGCAGTTGGGACATCCTTATGTTGTATTAGTTCCTCGGCAACATCGTAACCTAAAGTGTCTAGTAATCTAGATAATTCTGATAAAGAGGCTTGAACCGCAGTAAGCGATTCCTCTTTAGTAACCATTGAAAAAGTGATCGCTTTGGGTCTATCGAAATTCTGACTTTTGTCACCCATATGTGATCATTATACTTCAAAAATGACTTAGAAATGATAATTGAGTGATAATCTAGGGCCACTAAAACTAAGATCTTGAAAATTACTACGCCCAAAACCCTGAATTTCATAAAAGTTCCAGTGTGAATAGGCGTATCCCAAATTTATGCGAGTAGAGTGATCCCAGAAGAAGTTAATATCAGCTACAATTTCTGTGATGGGAAAGGTACTGGATCTTTCCTCGTTTGTAGTTTCGTTAATAATTGTTTGTCCATTATCATTCTGATTGAGACGACTAAGACGGGCAGTTCCTCTACTAGGTAACAGGATTTGTTTTGCTGAAATTGCAAAATACACACTACGCGTTATTGGAGTTTGTGCTTGAAAACCAATAAAAGGACCAATTCCTATATTTCGAAAATGATAATCACGAATTGCAGTGGCTAAATTATTGTTGTTAATTACTGGACTCAAGGTGTTCCCATCGTATCTCACCTTTACTCCAAAATCACTTAATCGAATTCCCCCCAACGCAGTTATACTATAGCGAGAATTAGCTGTCCATAAGCGGCTGAATGTAAGGTCTAAGTTATACATATTATTATTTTGTGTCCCAACAAAAGTATTGACTTGCTCACCATCAGGCATGGTCAGGCGAGGAGGATTACCTATTGCAGTTGCGCTAATATTGGCATCGCTTGTTCGATATGATAAACCCATGTGAATATTATAATTTTCTAATCGAAAAAATCGCTTACTGAATGTAAATGATTCTCCTCGCGTATTAAATCGAGCATCCACATCGATAAAATTTCCAGGTGCAGTTTGAGCTAGTAGATTACTCTGGTCGAGACCATGAACTCTATCTAAGCCTACAGCATAGTGAAAATTACCTAAGAAACCATGTGCCATGCCCCCAAGGTCTGCTGAGGCTAATTTTTCCTTACCAGAATTTGCTTTACGGTTTCCTCTATATGCAACTTCGGTATATTTTAATTGATTGAATTTGCCATCGTAAGTTTCAAGCCAATCTCTATATTGGGGGTTACGAAAATTGTCAGTCCAAATAGTTCTGACAAAGCTTAGAAGAAAGAAGAATACCCAGAACTTTAAAAAACTGCGTATCTCGATACTTTTCAAGTTAAGCTTTATGCGATCCATTTTCGACAAATCCAGCCCCCTAATATTGCTAGTCCCAATGTAATAAGGACATTGAGTAAAATGTTGGTAGCCATAAGTAGGCTACTTTTTTGCATGAGTTTGAGGTTATCGATTGCAAAAGTAGAAAAGGTTGTTAATGAACCGAGAAAACCGATAGATGCAAAAAACATAAGACTTTCATCAAGGTCCTTATTCTGAGTGTAGACGTATAACATTCCTGCAAGTAACGATCCGAGCCCGTTACAAATAAGTATGTCGAAAGGAAATTTTTGACTCCAAATAAATCGTTTCGAACTGAGAATGATAAGAGCGCGTAGATTGGCTCCTAGAACAGCACCACTGGCGATTGCTAGAATCGTTTTCATGGAAGTAGTTCCCTCAAAAGATTTAGGCCGCCAAGTTGAGCATTTCCTGTAAAATAATCCATATTTTCGTTGACTAACTTAAGAATTCCTGTGAGTTTTACTGGTTCGGTAGCAGCATCGATTGCTTTCTTGAAGTAAAGGTGAGCTAAAATTTCATCGCCTTGCTCCGCAAAAATACATGCTAAATTATTGAAGGCTTTTGCGGATGGAGTAGTCCTAACTGCCTTTATGTAGTGCCGAATTGCGTTTTCTTGATATTCCTCATTTCTTGGATATAGCTGAAAAAGTTCATAGTAGGCATATGCAAGGTTAAAATTCAGTAAATACATATTTGAACGTAATTCAAGGCCTTGTTTGTAATACAGAACAGCTTTATGAAATTCTTGTTGAACTAATGCGTCATCTCCTTTTTCCAAATATGTGACTACTTCTTCTCTGTAGGAATAAGTGTCTTTATCTCTATACCAATCGAAATAATAACTGAGACGTTGCTTAGAAGGAGCTTCTAGTTCACTACCAGGATATGTATTAATAAGTTCTTGGTAATAGAGCATGGCCATCGTATAGTCTTGCATTGTTTCAAGTAGTTGAGCCATGTCAAAAAGTAATTGATCAGTTGGTTGTTTTTTCTGAAGTTCGAGCATTTTCATAAATGCTTGCTGATAGTTTCCACTAGCCTTGAGTGTTTTAATTTCATCCGTTGAAACTGCAGAGATTACTGAAACCAAGACAAAGTAAATAAGGAAAAAATGACTCAATTCTTTAATAATTGAGACAATACTTGAGATTCCTTTTGTTTCAAAGCATCTGATGAAGGTAGTTTCACTCGGGAGTTTTTTAGCCACTCCATAGCCTCCTGAAATTTCGACTGTTGTATCAGGATATCGGCGCCAAGTAAGTGTAAATACAGATAAAAAGGATCAATTTCTAAGTGTTTTTGTATGCTTTTTAGGCATTCGTCCCATTTTTTCAGTTTGTAAAGATACATTATATTAGTAATTTGGATAGCGGGATTTGAAAATTTGAGCTGATTAGTTGGTGCCACCGTAGATGATTTAGGGAGTATGTTTAGATGGTAACGACTGCACATGATTAGCTGAATAATCAAAAACATACACCATATGGTGTGTAGCAATGGCCAATAATACGTGCTTTTAGCTTTAAATTCTATTCTATGACGAGCACCTAATGCCTGACCCATTAAGAAGAAAAATAATATTCCAGTGGGGAGAGCTAAAAAATCAGATGTGAATTGGGTTTGGATTAGGAAAAGTATAAGAGGAAAATATAGTGCAGAATTCAATACTAGACTAAGTACAACAATGTAGATTATAAATCTAAGCGATAATCCTGCGGCTCCTAAAGCATGGTAGTGAAACAAAAGATCATTTTGAGGATGGAATTCCAGTCTGGGTTGAGATTGTTTAAGCATTTCAATACTCATTTGTTTGGTATTGAGTACCTGAGCTGCCGCTGGACCTTTTCCTAAAATATTCCAAGATTGAAAATTGTTTTGCCATATTGAAACTTGCTTTTCAAAAGCCTTTATATAGTTTTCTTTGGGCTGTGCAATGAGTATTAATGCGCTAATTACAGGAACAAGAATAAATAATCTTCTCAGCTTTAAGTGTCTCTCAGGAACTAGTAGATAAGTAAATCCAAAGCTGTAGATTATGATACCGAGTATGGAGCCAGAAAAATAAACTGTAATCGCACAAATTAAAGCGTAGCTCAGCCGAATTCTCCATGACCTTTCTCTGATTGGCTGACAAAAAAGACAGAGTAGTGCGCATATCGATGTATTACTGCCGAATAAGCTTAAACTTAAATTATTCGAAAACCCTGAAGTATCGAGTAAAGCTACCGCGAAAGCTGTCAGTCCGCATCCCAAGGCAATAAAATCTAATTTCTTATCTGATTTACGGAACCCCAACCACAGCGCTACTACGCTAAATAGCCAAATCATAATAATTTCACGATTATACGGGTGAACAGCTTCTAGAATCGCCCAAAAAAATAGAAGGCTGATACTTACAGCTCGAGCATATTTTTGTGGAAGCTCGCGGAGTGCAAAAAAAAGTAATACAGGTAACAATAATAATTTTGCAAGACTTGGGTCTTGGATGGGTAACCATCCACAGACAACTAGGAGTAAAAAAATGTCGAGAATATTTTTATTGAAAAAAGTCTGTATCATGACGTTGATTGCATATGAGATTCATTATAGCTAAAATCACTGCTTTTTGAGCCAATGATATTTTTTTCTATATTATTTACCATTTTAGTAATTTCATATTTTTGGATGCTCTTGCGGCTTCAAGGAAGCTGGAGGGACCGACTGTTCGTAATATTAATACGTACATTGGTTATATTTTGTGCAGCTTTACTCTTATTTTCACCTCGCTTTGAAAGTGTTCATAAAGAATGGAAGGATCCTGTTTTTTTGGTTCTTGAAGATGATTCAGCATCGGTTCGCTTAAACTCAGAGTCAAAAACTGATAAAGATTTACTAGGTCGTGAGTTATCGTCTACAGGTAGGGTCCTTTTCAAACGGTTCAGTGATTCGAATAGCTCAGACCCTTATTCAATTAATACGAATTTGAGAGATGCATCCAAGATAAAAGAGCTTCGAGGCATATTTCTTCTTAGTGATGGACAAGAAATAAGTAAAAAAGAAGTGAATAATTTTTCGATTCCTATTTTTCCAATTCCTCAAGGGTTTTCCAAAACTAAGGACCATTGGGTAAAGTTAGATCAAGTTCCCCAAAAAATACATCTCGGTCAAAAAATTATAATGAAGGGTCTTGTAGGTCGTTCAGTCGATGTTGCTAGCATGCGGTCGAAGACAGTGAAACTAAGGTTTAGTATGGATAACCTTGGAATCGCAGAAAAAATTGTAAAATTTGACACAAATGAACGTGAAGCAGAGTTTGAACAAGAAATATATTTCGACAAAGCGGGCGATATACTTTTCAGTGTAGATCTGGAAGTTAGTGACGAGGATGCCATTAGAGTAAATAATCGATCACAATTTAGGATTCAAGTTCATAATGAACGACGAAAAGTTGTCTTAATATCTAACGAAATAGGACTAGACAAAGCGTTTTACACAAGGATTTTGAGACGAAACCCTGCCTTAGATGTAAAGACATTGTATACGCGTGCTAAATATCCAGATTCAAGGCGTGATCCTTGTGCTCAGTTGCACAACACTGAGCTCTTCATTCTGCATACTCTTGATGATAAGTTTTTTTCTGAGTGTATCGAGTCGAAATACTTGGACATACCAAGAATTCATCTAGTTGACCTGAATAACGTTAATGTATTTGGCGATCAAATAAGTGATTTTATAGATATTAAAAAAATTAGGAAATCTTCTATCAAGCAAGCGGATTGGAGTTATCGATTAGATTCTATAAACTTTCCAGCACTAAAGCTTTATGAACATGAAGCTTTTGAAAGAACTTTGTTATCAAGTCTACCTGAGATTGAGGTTCCTGCGATTAGATTTCATACAAAGGCCGGTATCATATCACCCTTTTTCCTAAAATCAGCTGAAGAAAAATTTCCCCTGTTATTAGTTGAGGAGGGTAGTAGTCCGGTAAGGGCTTTATTTACGTCTACAGAACTTCACAGAACTAGCTTTGCCCCTTGGGCTCGTGATGAGCAAAAGAAATTTATGATAAGCCTATTTCAGCGTCTAGTTAATTGGATGATGGATTATGAAAAAGTTCGAGGATTGAATGTTTTTATTCCGAAGACTTCTTTTTCAGAGGGAGAAATGTTTTTAATGGAGTTAGATGGTGATTCGAGTATTCGGTGGAATATTAAAAATGCAGATTCGCCCCCACAAATTTTACATAGTGGGACCTCTCCAGTTCGATTTAAACAAATTCTTCCGGTTGGGAGTTATTACCTTACAATCGATAGATCTGGGACTGAAATATTGAAACGCTATATTCATGTTGATTTTGATCATCGGGAGTTCAAAAGCTTAGGTGTTAATAATGAAAAACTTCGAAATTTGGCCAGTTTATCGAATGGTAAATGGTTAGAACGCGATGATAACGTAAATGTCCAAACTGTATTGGATGAACTCCCTGGTAATTTACTTCAGAAGAAACTAAAATTAAAGCGTAGCCAAGTAGATCTACAGAAGAATACTTATCTAGCCCTTTTCATGATGTTATTGTTGAGTTTAGAATGGGTATATCGCTTAATGCGCAAGATGGTGTAAAACACATTTGGAGTTTTAATGGCTACAGGCTATCGTCAAGAGAAACAATTACTTGGACTTTCTTTAATAGAAGCAGGTTTATTAACTAGGGATCAATTAGACATAGCACTTAAAATCCATCGTAGAACAGGAAACACTTTAGGCTGCACCCTAATAAAAGAATCTTATCTAAGCGAAGGGCAGCTTCTTAACTTTCTTCAAACTAAATTGGGATTTCCTCACGCCATCCTTGGTAACTATGTCGTGGATGATAATGCAATTCGTACGGTTCCAGAGAGTATCGCTCGAAAATATGAGATATTCCCGTTAATTAAGGTGAAAAACTCTCTCACTGTAGCAATGGTAGATCCGTTAGATTCCTTTATACAGGAGAATCTAACCCACACAACAGGTTGTGAAATCAAACCGCTTGTTTCCACAAGAGCTGAAATTCTTGAGGCTTTAGATAAATATTACGCTAAGAAGGTAAAGGTTGAAAAAGCTGATGATTTATCTGCATTAAAGACATTGGCTAACAATATGCGAGGTGTAAAGCAAGCTGCTAATGTCCATACAATTAAAGATGAGGATATGAATAAAGCCAACATTATTGAGTTGGTAGATCGCCTCATATTGGATGCAGCAAAATCCAAAGCATCTGATATTCATATTGAGCCTACGGACCACAATGTAAAAGTTCGATTTCGGCGTGATGGGATTCTAGAAGAAGTTATGTCTCTAACAAGGGAATGGTCTTCGCTGCTTATTTCTAGAGTGAAGGTTATGGCAGAACTAGATATTGCTGAGAAGCGTAAGCCTCATGATGGTCGTGCTAGAGTGTCACTGGAGGGTCGTGAAGTAGATTTGAGGGTCTCTACATATCCTTGCGTTACTGGTGAAAAAGCTGTACTTCGGATTTTAGACAAATCTAACGTAGTGCTCAGTATGAATGAACTTGGTTTCAACGATTACGTTTTGAAGCATTTCGCTTCAATGATCAAAGCTCCTAATGGAATAATTTTAGTAACAGGACCAACTGGTTCCGGAAAAACTTCGACGCTTTATGCTGGCCTAAAAGAGATTAACTCTATTGAGAAAAATGTTATTACTATCGAGGATCCGGTAGAGTATAGATTAAGTAACGTAAATCAAGGTCAAGTAAATGTTAAGGCTGGTTTCACATTCGCTTCTGGTTTAAGATCTATGTTACGGCAAGACCCTGATGTGATTATGGTAGGTGAGATTCGTGATCTTGAAACAGCTGAAATTTCTATTAGAGCTTCCCTCACAGGTCACTTAGTATTGTCGACTTTACACACAAATGATGCATCAGGGTCGTTGAATCGCTTAATTGATATGGGAGTCGAGCCGTTTTTAGTAGCTTCGGCAATACTAGGAGCGATGGCTCAAAGGCTTGTACGGGTTATTTGCCCTGAATGTAAAGCCCCTGTAAAGGTATCAGATCGCTTATTTGCTGAGTTAGGTCTATCAAGAGAGAAAGCCGGTAAAGTGCAGTTTTATAGAGGTAGAGGTTGCAAAAGATGCAAAGGATCAGGTTATTTTGGTCGAACTTGTATTACGGAGCTCTTAGTAAACAGTGAGCCGATCCGCGAATTAATTGTAAACAAGTCAGCAACTTCGGCAATAAAAACGAAGGGACAGTCACTTGGTATGCGCACTTTAAGAGAGGATGGGATCTCAAAAGCTATGCGAGGTATTACGTCTTTGCAAGAAGTTCTCAGAGTAACATCTCGCGATGAATAAAGGTGGTATGGATGGTGGATAAAAAACCTAATCCTAGAGTCTTTAAAATGTGGACATGTCCTACATGTGCACATGTTTTTAACGCTTGGGCGCAGCCGTCCGATGAAAAACGTAGTTATCTCATATGTCCAAATTGTTACAATCATGTGCCGGTATCTCGTAAAAAAATGATCTAATTTATCTACTAAACGAAACAGAGATTATGAATTGATTGGTCTGACTTAATCAAAAAATGCCGTTTAATGGACAATTATGTATACCCTCGTTGAAAACTAGAATATAGACTTAAAAGTCTTCTTAATTCCTTAACAGTTGCAGTCGACCACTGCCCTAGGTACTGTATGAAAGGAATTCATTTGAAAGCATTGCGCAATGTCTTCGCAAATGTTGTTAGGAAACTCAGAGTTTTCTCGCATGTGCTTTACGTAGATGAGTTATTCCCGACATACAGTCCCTTGAATGCTTCTGGATATTCAATTGTCACACCTGCTCCAGGCGGTCCTGAAAGGAGTGCCGGGTCATTGGGGGTAGCTGTGAACAAAAGAGTCTGGGCAGCCTATTCAAACCTTGAGCTAAATCCCAGGATATTAGTTATTTTGCGGTGTTGCTCTGACTGGGCGAATAGGATTATTAAAGATAAGCAGTGTTTGGAAACAAGTGTACGCTTAACAATGACCCGGAGTTAGGGAAATGAAAAGATTTGCTATAGCTGGATTTCTTTCTTTGGCTTTGACAACTTGTAATGTCATGGCCGCCAGTCCCTTCGAAGATATCGATCCAAGTCACTGGGCATATCCCAAGATCAAGTTTCTCTACGATCATGGGATCATCCGAGGGACTGGAACGGGAAAATTCGACGGGAACGAACGAATTTCTCGGTATGAGGCCGCGGCACTCGTTTATCAAGGCTTACAATATGTAAACCGCACACGAAGTCAAGGTGGAGCCATTGATGCTGACATCATGGACACAATCAACAGCCTTATGACTGAACTAACTGATGAGATGCAAGTGATTGAAGTACGCATTGAAGAGAACTCAGATGCAATCGCTATGTTGCGTAATCATATTGCATCGATGCATGGTAAGCCAACACAAGGTGTGACAGTACCTATGGGTCAAGGACGTTTGAAGTTCATGGGTCAAGGTATGATTTCACTAGTCAGTGGTGGTGCTAATAGTGCTTACTCAAATGCTTTTGCAAGTAACAACAACACAGCCGCGCCCGCCAATCCTGATACAGGTTCAACTGAGTTTACCAACGATTACATAATGCTCGGTTTGGCTGCAGATATTGACGAGCGCACTTCATTCTTTGCAAAGGCCAATGTTTATACGGGAGGATCGGCGACTAGGGCACCTCTCATAGTTGGTCCAGGTGCTGACGGTATCGCGGGTACAGCAGATGATGTATTAAGTGCAGGCCCAGATGGTTTTATTGGAACAGCAGATGATGTGAATGGATCTAACGCCGCAGAATCTGGTTTACAGTTTAACGATTATATTTACGTGCATGTGAAAGATTTGTGGTCGGACTGGGACCTTACTCTCGGTAGAATGGGGCTTCCATGGGGCCATGAAACTGGAGGAGCTTTTCGTACAAATCCATATTTTGTTAGCAACTCTCTTGTAGATATGTTGTACAACAATAAACTGATAACAGGTGCATATGTATCTACTGAATCAGATGATGGCGAATGGAACTGGGGCGTTGGTGTTCACAACGGTGATCAATCAGACCCATCTGCCCACTACAGTCATTTGTATCCAGCGTCGGCTATCGCAACAGGTGTTCCTGCCTTTTTGGCTGCGAATGCAGCTTATACAGGATTCTCAAATTTTCCTGTTATGGCAGCTTCAGCACCCGGTATGAATAGTGTAAACAATAATGAGGATGAGTCTTTTGGATTTCTTTTTCATGTGGGGCACCGTACTGCAAATGGTGATTTGCGTTGGGATGCCAATTATTTTATGAATGGCGGTAGTAATACTGGTGATACTGGTGGTTTAGCAGGCCATATGGGTATGAGCTATTTCAATATTGGTGCTGATTATCGTATTAACGAAGATTGGGCAATCTCTGGTGAGTTTGTGAGTGGATCTGTTGAAACCGCACGCAACACAGCATTGAATGCTAATAATGGTCAGCGTGGTGCAGCATTAGGTAACTTAGTAGATGACGAGTTCACAACTTATTATTTACAATTAGTTTACAACCTAGATCATAAAAGCACGGTGGCATTTCGAATGTCTGACCATACCTACACAGCTGAAACTGTAGGTGGAACGGCCTTAAATGCTTACACTGGAACACCCGATGATGGTGTTACAGAAATGGCCGTTTCCTACACTCGCAAAGTATCTGATAATGGTACTTTACTGCTAGAGTATAGTGGTGCTGATTGGGATTTAATGGGTGGATTTAATAAAAGTGCTTGTGAGCAGGTAGGATCTTCTTGCCAGGATGAATTTGAAGTAATTCGAGCCTCATATAGAGTAGATTTTTAAGCGTTAGTTAGTTATTTAAGGTCCAAGTCACATGGATGTGATTTGGGCCTTTTTGTTTTCTTTGAAAGATTATTTTCCAAAATTTTTTTTATAATTGATCGCTTTAGCCACTTTTTGTGCTAGAACTTTACTCTCAGAAATCGAAAGAATCTGACGCATTTTAGTTTCAATTTTATCGAAGAAGGTATTGTAGTCAGTTTGCTCATTTTTATTATCTTTTAATCCTTCTAAAGCTTTATGGAGCGCTTTAGTAGCATCGTCGCGATTAAGATGAAGAACTGCGAATAAATTTTGTAGAGATTCTTTTTCATATTTTGTTACGGTTCCTTTTTTATAAATTTCATAATAATAGCATTCCAAAATATACGAGAATAAAGTCTTATAATCATTATCTGATTCAGTATGAGAAAGAAGACCATAGATGGGAGGAATTGAGATCAGCTTTGCTGGTAAAATTTTCCGTTTTGGACTACCTATTTTATCACTACAAGATTTAGATTTATTGAATTGATCTGAGATCGTATTGGGTGAGAAATCAGCATCAATGAAATTTTTATTGGAGATCGCATCCGGTATATCGATTTCTTGTAAGGATTCTTCAAATTTGAGGTTCAAATCTTCAGTTGAAGCATCTCCGGCTTGAGGTAATTCGTCAATTGTTATGATACCAATATTTTTCTCAAGCTCATCTGCATTAAACACATCATTAAGTGTTTTTTCGGGTAATTTGTCCTTTAATTCCTCAATAAATTTATTCCATTTGGAGTACTCATCAACATTTTTTGATTCTCGATTATGTTTTAGAATCTTTTTTGCCAGGAAGATAGCCTCATCTATTCGACCTAAATTAGAGAAGGCCTCGGCTTGAAATCCAGTAGCTTCAAATTTTAATTCTAAAAGATTCTTTTCACTCGAAATTTCGTCGGCTAAGGTAGCTCGTTCAAGTAAATAGTTCCAATTTTGGAATGAGCGGCCGATGTAGAGCATTGATTTAAGCACAGATTCTAACTGAACTAAATTATTGGATGATTCAGCTAGTCTAAGAGCTTTTTCAAAATTTTTATCCGCAGCTTCGAGACCCATAAGCTCACTAGCGGTATGACCATATACGAGATAGAAAGATACTTTAATAGAGATATCTTCAATAGATTCACTCAAGTTAACAATGACAGGATTCTCTAGCATTTGCCTAGCATCATTGAATAAACCTAACTGAACGCAAAAATCTGCTAAATGAACTGTGATTTTGAGCTTAAATTCGGGACTGATTTCGTGGGCTTGTTCATGATCAAGAATTTCTTGGAGGGCAGATTTTGCCTGCACCCAGTTTTCTTGTATTGCAAATTCGCTAGCTTTTCGAAAAAGTTGTTCAAATAATTTTTTGGCTTCCATCTTAGCCACGATGGTAAATCATAACAAATTTCAGTTGTTTATGGAGATAGAAGAAATCCATATAATTCGTACTTCCGATATTTTTTTTAAGAAGGAATTGTTTATCTTAAATAAAATCTACCGTATTAATTAATATGTCAATAAACAATAAAAACAGTTTTTTTCGACGTTTAAGAATTAATATTCATCTTATTTTCAGAAGATTAAAGATTCCTAATTCTCATTTTTTAGACTTACTAGCAATTGTAGTTGGTGTTGTTTCAGCTGTAGTTGCTTTTTTATTTCTCGAGAGTATTGATTTAATTCGTTGGGGAGTAGGGCAATTACATTATCTGGTTAATGAATCTTTATTTTTTATTATTATTCCGACTTTGGGTGGTCTCGCATGTGGATTAGTAACGTTTTTATTTTCGCCTAATGCCAAAGGCCAAGGCATTCCATTTGTGATATACGCAGTTTTAGTAAAAAGTGGATTAATAGAATTAAGGCATTGTATTAGCCGTATGTTTGCCACAATTTTTACGCTTGGTACGATGGGCAGTGCAGGTACAGAAGGGCCGGTTGTTTATTTTGGATCTGCAGTTGGATCCGGTTTTGGGCAATCTTTAAAACTGAGTCCTCATAATATGAAAATCATGGTAGGTTGTGGGGCTGCTGCAGGTATTGCCGCTACATTTCAAGCACCAATAGGCGGTGTTTTGTTTGCTTTGGAAGCGATTCTTCATAGTTTTTCACCTACGATTTTTTCACCCATTATCATTGCGTCTGTAGTCAGTGCCGTAACCTTCAAGACTATTGCCGGAGATCATAATAATTATCTTGCAGATCTTGTGTATGAACAACAAGCATTAGAGGTTTTTGGTTTTGTTATTGTGGGAGCTATTTGTGGATTAGTAGCCGTCGGATTTATTAAATTATTTTCTAAATTTAACTCATGGTTTAATTCTATTGATATCCATCCTGTTTTTAAGCCAGCATTAGGCGGTTTTTTAACAGGTTGTATTCTTCTCAGATTGCCGCAAATCGAGGGTAATTCATATGAAATAGTAGTTCAGCTTGTTAGGGGAGATGAAATTATTTGGCAGGCCTTATTAATATTTTTACTACTAAAAATTTTAGCTACTTGCTTTACGCTAAGTAGTGGGGGAGTTGGAGGTATTTTCGCACCTAGTCTAGTTTTTGGTGCAATCATTGGAGCCGTTACACACATGAGTTTATATATCTTTTTTCCGCAGATTTCATCGGTAGGTATTTATGTAATGGTTGGTATGGCTGCTTTTGTTTCTGGAACGACCCACGGACCTTTCGCAGCCATTCTGATTTTGTGCGAAATGACAGGTAATTATACAGTAATACTCCCATTATTGGCGGGTTGTGTAACTTCAATAGTAGTAGCTCGATCAATCTCTGAACTTTCTGCTTACAGTGTTCCTTTAAAAAACTTGGGCATTCACCTTCGAGACGGACATGATTTGGATGTCTTAAAGACTTACAAGGTTAAAGATCTTATGGAAACTGAAATACTCTCTGTGCAGCATAATCAAAAGGTTCGTGATGTACTTTCGATTATACATAACTCCCCTCATGACCATGTATTAGTTAAGAGTGAAGAAGGCGAAATTGAAGGTGTAATCTCCTACTACCATCTAACTCCTTTTCTGTTAAAGCAAACTGATGGTTTGGATAAAACGGCTCGCGAAACAATGCACATAACCACAAACTATGTATATGCAAAAGATGCTGTGATTGTTGCGTATGACCTTTTTCTTATGAAGGAAACAAACTATCTCTTAGTACTGGACGAGCAGGATTGCTTTATAGGAATAGTTTTTAAGGCCGATATTATGCGTTCTTATCGAAAAGCGCTTCATCAGAAATCTTTAGCTATGACTCATTGATTTAACATATTCTGTCGAAATCAAATGAGTACTCTTTTAGTATTTTTACCCCTATATAAGCTATAATTGAGCAGTCTGAAGGGAGTTGGTCATGCTTCAATTTATACTACGGAGCGTAGTTGCAATTTTTCTTTCCTCCAGCGCTTTGCATGCTACGGAGGCTATGGCGAAGAATACCGGTATGCGATGTAATCAATG
>JAYZAC010000081.1:0-14472 GCA_036339875.1 bacterium
CGAATCAACGGTCAAGAGCTAACCAACAACGAACGGCGACAAGCCCAGGCAGAGGCCAAACGAAACGCAGAGTCTCGACCCACTATTGAGAAGCTGTGGCAACTTTACCTTGAGAGCAAGGGTGATCAACTCAAAGGCGTAGTGACAGACAAGAATCGCTTTGATCTCCACTTGCGAAAACCCGTTGGCAACAGAACGCCACAGGAACTAGTCCCACTTGATATCGAGCGGTTACGCAGGCAGGCTGCCAAGAGTCACAGCATCGCCACCATCCGCAATGTTCTTGAGTTACTACGTCGCATCATCAACTTTGGAGTTCGTCAGCGCCATTGTGCCGCACTCGATTGGACCATTGAGCTGCCAAAACAGGATCCGAATAGCGAACGTATTGAAGTGCTAACCCCGGAACAGTTTCAGAACCTACAGCAAGTATGGGAATCCTATCCGGATCGTCAGCTTGCCCACTTGCATCAATTTATTAGCTGGACAGGATCGAGGCCCTCAGAAGCCCTCAAGCTGCTCTGGAAGGATTTTGATTTTGGTTGAAGGAACTATACCAAGCGAGACACGAAGAGTGGCCAAACACTGCTTCAACCGATGAATGAAAAGGTTCGCGAGGTGCTGTTGCAGCAAAGAGAGCTACTAAATAACAGTTCAGCAGAACGGCAGGAAAGCTCCTACGTATTCCCGGCAAGCGATGGGGGTTTATGCAGATTGGATAGCTTAAAGAAGCGTTTCAGCAAACTAAGAGATCAGGCTGGCATCCCAAAAGAGTTCCGACCAAATTACTGCCTACGATATACAGTTGCTCCAATGATGTTGTCAAATGGAACCACTGTAGCTGAAGTCTCCCATCAATTGGGGCATGCCCCGGGCTCACCAATGACCTGTCGCTACGCCAAATTCATTCCAGCAGCCCAGCAAAGCATCGCCAACAAAGCACAGGAGGCGATGAGTTCATTGCTCAAGCATCCTGCTGATCAAGTTGCCAAGATTGGTTGATATACCTCGCGCAGCAGTATACCTCTAATTCCTTAATGTTATTGCTCCATTTGAAGAGAACTGAAAAACAATATCGATGATTATCGATTGAAAGTGGGGCCAGATTGGGACAGAGAATTAAAGTTCGGTGGCTGGGCAGGTGGCTGGGTAGAAAAAATACAAGCGTATTGAGAGGGACCAAAGGATTCGAATAAAACTATGATTTTACTAAGAAAAAGTATGGTGGCGGGGGCAGGATTTGAACCTGCGACCTTGGGGTTATGAGTACTGTGAGAAAAATGATTTTCACCAGTATCTATGCGGCCTTGAAGGAAGTGGGGCTAATTCACTGGCAGTTGGCTGTCAGTTGAGGAAGATTCGGACACCCGATCAAGCAGGTTTCGAGAGGTTGCCTCGGGCAGATTAACATAATGAGAAATCGTCGTGCTGATGTTGGCATGACGAAGAATTCTTTGGGCCACTGCTGGATTCTCATTGGCCAAGGAAGTGGCCAATGATGCCCGAAACCCGTGAAGTATTTTACCATGAAATTCAATGCAAGCCTGAGCAGCATGTCTGGTAAGAGCTTTTGTCAAAGCGTTCGCGCTTGCTGGCAATAGGTCTCCGTTTCAATTATCCAGATACCAACGCTCCTTGGCTCCCCGCTCTTCTGAATCATCTCTGAGGAATTCATCAACCAGTACCTTTGCAAGGGGCACAGTCTGCTCCTTCCCAGTCTTGACTTTGAAGCCAATCACCTTGACATGCCGCAAATAAACGACTCCTTTGTCTAAATTGATATTTTCCAAACGAAGTGAGTGAATCTCCCCGCGACGAAGACCAATATAACGCAACAGATAGTAGGCTCTCAAGTGATTGAGGATGGCTTTCTGCTTTGTTTCTGATGTTGCTTCACGCCATCTTTGGTGCAGATAGCGTCCAAATTCTTCAATGTTTTGCTGACCGTGTGGTCTAGGTTGCTGTCTAACAACAGCTGGCATTGGAAATTTGATGAGCTTGCAAGAGTAGTCCTGAGCAAAGCACTATTTGAAGATGCCATTGAGAGCGATGCAGATTTTTTGTTCGGTTCTTGGAGCCAACCCCCTCTTACTTAATCCTCTAAGAAGATTGTGCCTAAGGTGTAAGCGGTAATCATCAAAGGCAGTGTCCCTGCAGTATTTGATGAGGACATTATAATGTTGTTCAACGTTATTTAGATAGCTATCACATCCCCATACCCAATTCATGCATCTTTTTTCAAATTCAAGGAGATGCCTCTGTCTATCAAGAAATGAAGCAATATTTTGGCTCAGTTGTAGGGGGTTACGACTGCAGCCTCATTGCCACGACCAGTGCGCGTGGGAACCTATTACTGATCTGGGATACTGCTCAGCTAATACTAATTTCAAAACGCTCTATACCGGATGTCGGTGGCGCAGCACCATTTGAACATAATTTCATACTAACAATGAATGTGACAATTTACAGAGCGAGAATATAAAAGTTTCTAAGAGCAATAACGCAGGATGAATAATCATCTTACGAAGGTCTAGATTCAATTTTTGAAGGATCACAATATATAATTTACAAGCAGGTACAAAAAGTCATAAGGTGTTGTGAGCTAGATAATAATTAATTAGCTCTAGATTTTTTCAATGATTAATTCCATGATGGTTGTAATGCTCAAATTGGCAGAACTCGAGAGGGAAAATTCTGATGGATAAGAAGAGAAATTCTAATTAAAATTACACTAAAAAAAATATTTCGATAACATGGCGAAGTTTTCTGAATAAGTTACTAAAATTAATATCAAAGCAATTAGAATTACAAAAGGTATTGCACCCTGAAATACTTTAAGAATTGGTACCTTACTAATTGCTGAAATAACGAAGAGATTCATACCAATCGGTGGAGTTATTACAGCTAATTCCATATTGATTACTACTAAGATACCGAAATGGATCGGATCCATTCCAAAATCAAGAATTACTGGTAATAAAATTGGTACAGTAATCAGAATTACAGAAATAATTTCAAGAAAACATCCAAGTGCCAAGAGCATTAAATTGGTACACAGTAAAAAAACTACAAGAGACGGTCCCCACGATTGAACAAATTGAGAAAAAGACAAAGGTATTTGATTAATTGTTACGATGTATCCGAAAACTGAGGTAGCAGCCATTATAAAAAGAACTACAGCTGCTAATTGACCAGCATCACTGATAATTGATATTGCTGGCTGCATATCTGATTTGCGGTAAAATGTTAAAGCTAATGATGCGGAATAAATTACTGATACTGAAGCTGCCTCAGTCGGAGTAAAGACACCACCGTAAATACCCCCAAGAATCAAAAAAGGAAGAGCTATTACTGGAGCTGCACGAGCAATAAGTCTTACAATATCACTCGAACTTGCTGCTACTTCGATTTTTAAAAGATTTTTACCACTTCGCATCCTGTCTCCTACCAAATATATGTAGAGACAGAATGAAAACCCTAAAACTAGTCCAGGACCAATAGCCACAAGGAAAACATCTCCAACACTTATTTCAGCAACTGTGGAAAATATGATTAAAGGTACACTTGGTGGAATTAGGATTCCTAAGCCACCACCAGCAGCTATTAAACCTACTGAAAACTGACGACGATAACCTCCCTCAATTAATTTGGGGATCATCACCCTACCAATAGCTATAGCCGTTGCAACACTCGATCCGCTTATTGCGCTGAATACGATAGTTGCAACCATTGCAACCATCGCAAGGCCACCACGCATACGTCCAAATATAGCTTCTGCAGCATTGATTAAATCCTCTGTAGCACGACTTTTGCCCAATAAATCAGCAGCTAAGATAAAAAATGGAATTGACAATAACTCGGATTTATTAAGAAACCAAAACATGTTAGTCGGAATTATCGAAGCATCAGAAGCTGTCAAAATGAAAAACGCGAGCGCCGCAGTAATCATTGAGAAAGAGATTGGAATACCAGCAAGCAAAGTAGGAAGAAGAAGTATTACTGATATGGTGAGTGCTAAATTTTCACTCATATGGGTTGGTAGGAAAAGAGATCTCTAAAAAATAAATTTGGCTACACCTCCTTTACTAAAAATCATATTCTTTTTGGTATGAGAAAAAGAACTAGATTTCGAATCCCGACCAGGAAAAAACTTATTGGCATAATTATCATTACAAGCCAGATTGGAGTTTCTAAAGTACTCACAGCAGTTTCGCCTATCTTGAACGAAAAAATAGTTTCTTTGAATGAGTAAAAGGTCAAAGAAAATGCAAGAATTGCCAAGACTAGTTGAATTATAGATTCAATCCTAAGCCTCCACTTTTTATTGAGAGCTTGTTGTAAAATATCAATACTAATGTGGTTATTATTTCGATCAGCTAAGACAGTCCCAACAAAAGTCATCCAGATGATAGAATATATAGAAATTTCTTCAAAGCTACTTAATGAAAGATTCAACACAAAGCGGCCGAAAACTAGAAGGAAATTAAGCGCGGCGCCTGTTATAAGACTAACTGCTATGATGGTAGTCTCAATAGCAGCTAGCCTCTGATCAAGTTTTACTAAGTAAGTTCTGATTTCAACTCTTTCCAGTTTCACTAAATAACAGGTTATTTAACTTTGTTAACTAGTAATTTGATTGCATCTGATTGTTGATCCACAACTGGCTGAACTGATGATACCCATCGGTTACGGTCACCAGCTTCGAGATCGTGTATGGCAACACCTGCGTCACGCATCAACTGTTCAGCAGCAGCTACTTCCTTCTTAATTGCCTCTTTGTTCCAAAGTGTCATTTCTTTTGCGGCTAATGCAACGGCTTTTTGTAAATCGACAGGCAATTTTTGATAGAATTTTTTGTTCACAGCAAAAATATAACCGCCGTAAGCTAAATTCAGTCTAGTCATATGTCTCAAAACATCAGTTAATTTCAGAGATGCTGCAAACGCAGGTGTAGTGAGAGCACCTTCTGCAACACCATTTTGCAATGCTAAATATACTTCACTTCCTGGGATGACTGTAGGAACAGCCTCAAATGCTTCAATAGTTGCTTCAAGTGTCGCAGAAGGATAAGTTCGGATTTTCATTCCTGCAACCTGGTCCAAATTACTAATAGGTTTTTCAGTTGTGAACAAATGAGTTGGGGTATCGTACCAATAACCAAGTGCAATTAAACCTTTTTGATCCAAATCTTTACTAACTGCAATACCGGCGGCTCCATTCCAGGCATCCGAAATGTGGGAGTAATCACGAAATATCATTGGCATTGTAAATACCTTGGCGCTTGCCGAGATTGACTCATAGTAGCTTACGAAAGGCATGATTGCTTCAACTTGCCCTCTCAAAGCAGCTGTAACTTCTTGTTTGGAGGGAATTAGTGAGGAATTTGGAAACATCTTCACCTCAATCCTATCTTTGCTTAATTCTTTTAGGCGATTTGCAAACTTTAAAGCAGTTCTTGCTTTAAGATGAGTATCAGATGTTTCATAAGATATCTTCATCGTATATTCACCAGCAATACTGGATGTATAACTGATTGAAAAGATAATAAGAAAAATAGTTAAAATCGTGTAATTTTTTGCATGTGAATTAGACATTGTTTTACCTTTCGTATTAGTTCCAATATTCATAATGAACCAGAATCTGAGGTTGGTTTATTCACGCTAAATAGGAATTGCCAGATCTTCAGCTCTCCCCTTCGTTTGCACTGCTTCAGGCATGTAGCGCCCAATTGTCTCCATTGAGACTGCTACTTGACGAGCCATCTGTAATGCCAACTCATCATTAATCACTTGACCATGCTTTTCTAATACAGAAGAACCTGTCTTTATGTACACTGGGGCACATAATCTGATCATTTCAGGGGCATCGTACATTCTCATAAATCCTCCGGTTGCTTGAGGGTTATCTATGTGAACATGAATGGGAATGTCGACTGATTCTCTCAGCCCGGACATTATCGAGAAGTCAAGATCTCTTTGCGAAGCTATTGTATCTGCGCCCAATTCTTCCAACATTTTATAAGTTACAGGGTTATTATGGCCTAGATGAGCAGAAGCCATAAGTTTTGTATCGTGAGGTAATTCTCCATGATCACGCATTTTTTTGCAGAGAATTAGCAACCCTTCGTCTGATATAAGCAGGCCTCTGCCTCCCATTCGGGTAATTCGCTTTGCATCCTCCATTGCATAGATAACCTGTTCCATACCTCTTGTTCGAAGCGCAGAAGCGTGTCCCCAGGGAGTGTGAATGAATTTTGATGCGCTGATGTCGTAGATACTACGAGGTCCAAGTGCGAAGAAAATTTCTATATTGTAGTTTCGGCCTACATCAAGATAGGCTTCCTGCTCCTTATCAGAAAATCTCATAATACCAGCAGTTTGATCAATTCTATTTATTTTTACTCCACTCTCCTCCTCAACCACGTGCACTAAAGTTTTTACAGCATCAGCTGAATTTACAGTAGGGACTTCAACACGAAAATGAGCTCCATCAGGAAATTTCGAAGTTGAAGTTGGCAGGCTCCACCTGTCGCCACTGGGATAACCAAGTTTTTTTGCAAATGCTCGACTTTCAGCGAATCTCTCGTCAATAGTATTTAAATTTTTTTCTGTCATTAATCATCTCTCATGATTAGATTTATTGATTCAAATAAATGTTCTTATAAACATCTATTTTCGCATTCCATTCTGGGGGAATATAAATTGTTGAACTCATCTCCTCAATAACTGATGGTCCGCTAATTGTTGAACCTGAATCTAACATTTTACGATCATACACAGGGCAATCAGTCCATACTTTTTTAATGTAAATTTTTCTATATTCTTTAGTTTGTAGTGTCTTGCTTTTAAATTCCTGTTTAGCAAATCTTGGAATCGAAATGGGGATCAAAGCCCGGATACGCAAGTTGACAATTTCAATCTCTTTATCAATATCCAATCTACCATATGTACGTTCGTATTTTTGTTCATAAATTTTGATAACTTCTTTTAAAGATATGTTTTCATAAAAGTTTATGGTTATTTCGTGTGCTTGGCCAACAAATCTAGCATCTAACTCAATTTTAAACTCAATATTGTCAGTAATTTCACCGTCATTTCTGAGCTCTTCTATCAATTCACTTCTTATTTTGGAACATCTATATTTAAGTTGTAATAAACTACTTCTATTCAATGGAATTAGTAAAGTCTCCATACGTTCTCGAAACAAATTAGAGCAAAGACCACCAAATGCGGAAAAAGTGCCCGGTGATGGTGGAATAATAACGGTAGGTATTCCTAGCTCTTCGGCAATTAATGCAGCATGCATGGGCCCTGCACCACCATAGCTAATCAAAGAGAAATCCCGTGGATCATAGCCTTGGCCGACCGAAATTTCGTAAATGATAGAAGCCATCTTTGTGACGGTCAAGAAAAGAATTCCCTCCGCAGTTTCCTCAACCGGAGAACCTATTTTCTTAGCAATTCGGTCAATTGCCGTCCTAGCTTTGCTTAAATCCAGCTGTAAGCTACCCCCAAGCTTTTGATCTGAACCTAATCGCCCGAGTACGATATTTGCGTCAGTTACGGTAGGATCAACTCCCCCTCGGCCGTAACACGCAGGGCCCGGGTCTGCGCCTGCGCTGACTGGTCCCACGAAAAGGCTACCTCCTGAATCAATTCTAGCAATGCTTCCTCCACCAGCACCAATAGTTTGAATATCTATTTGGGGGATTTTGATAATGATGCCTTCAAAAATAGACTCTCGTTTAATTGGCAAAGAATTATGTTCAACTAAAGAAACATCAGTTGAAGTTCCTCCCATGTCATAAGTAATAAAATTTTTTAAGCCTATTAAGTTTGAAAGGTAGGAGGCAGCGGATACCCCCGCAGCAGGTCCTGACAAAATTGTACGAATAGGGTACTTGTAGACCAAATTTTCAGACAGTAGACTTCCATTTGAAGCCATAGTATGAAATGATTTTTGATAATTTTTCTCACGTAATTTTTCAATGAGTTTCTTAGTGTATATTGTCATCTTCGGAGCTAGATAAGCATTGATAACGCATGCCATGAACCTTTCATATTCTCGAATCTCATTGACGACACTTGCAGAGTAAGTTACAAACTTAAAATGACTTTTTAATACTTTGGCAACCATCGATTCATTTTCTGGATTTCTGTAGCTATTTATGAAACATACCGCCAAACTTTCAACATTCAGAGATTTAAGCTTTTTGATTAATTCATTAAGAGCCATTTCATCTGGAATTTTCAAAATTTTACCACTAGCTGAAGTCCGTTCATCTATTACAAATCTTAGATGTCGAGGAACAAAAGGTGGGGGACGTAAAAAATAGGGATTATAAAGAGAGTGAGGTACCATCCTTGTAGTGCGGCCAAGTTCAATTATATCCCGAAACCCCTTTGTGGTAATTAAAGCAGTCTTTGCACCATTTTTTTCTAGTAAGGTATTTGTCCCAACTGTCGTTCCATGCACAATCAGATTACAAGTATCATAGTTGATATTTGCTTTTATGAGACTCGTCAAGACCCCTTGTTCTGGGTAAATGGGGTTAGATAAATCTTTAAAGTAGTGTATTTCACCGTTAGATAAATCGTGCACAGTTACATCTGTAAAAGTCCCGCCGATATCTATACCTATGAAATTTTCGAAATTGGGCTCCAATTTTGCTATCTTTCTTAAAATTGATACTTGACTGAACGACAAACTTCATCCATTGCAGATGCAGTTTTATTTATAACATCGTCATCATGGCATATTGAAATAAATCGTCTATTTCCTGGTAACACAAAGAGACCTTTCCTAATCATTTCACTATCAAAATGCATTAGTGCTTTTTTATCGGCGGCCATTACATCTCTATGGTTTTTGGGAACTTTAGATGCGAAGAGAATATGCCACATAGGCCCCTCACCAAAGCAAATTGCAGGTAGATTGTGTCTTTTAAGAACTGCGGTTACCAAATCGCGAATCGCTTCTCCTCGTTCAAATAATTTTTGGTAAAATCCAGGCTTACGTAATTCATTAATTGTCGACAGAGCAATTGCAGTTGACAGTGGATTACCCTGAAGTGTTCCATTCTGATAAACATAATCCTTTTCACCTTTGTGTCGAGGGTCGCATAAATCCATTACATCCGCCCGCCCTGCTACTGCTCCAAGAGGTGATCCACCACCAATAATTTTACCCAAAGTGCAAAGGTCAGGTCTGATTTTGAAATATTCTTGGGCTCCTCCCGCCCCAAATCTAAAACCGGTTACCACTTCATCAAAGATCAGTATGATATCGTTTTTATCAGCAATTTCTCTTAGCCCTTCTAAAAAACCTGGCACAGGAGAAATAATTCTTTGAATAGGTTCAACGATGATAGCTGCAATATCTTTAGCGTGTTTCTCAACTAGACTTCGAGTAATTTCCAAATTATTATAAGGCGCAACAAGCATAAGTTTCTGTATTACTTCTGGGATACCCGCTGAATCAGGCTCTCCATGGAGATAGATTTCATCTTCTTGGGGTGTTGTAGAAATTTGTGCGTAGTCATGATGACCATGGTAAGCTCCCTCAAACTTTAGGATTTTTTCTCTTTTGGTCGCAGCACGAGCAAGTCGAATTGCATGAAAAGTTGCTTCTGAGCCAGAATTAGTAAATCTGATTCGTTCTGCACATGGTACCATTTCAATGACTAACCTAGCTAATTCAACGGCATTTTTATTCAAGTATGCGAAAAAATGTAAGCCTTTCTCAGCTTGTTCTTTTACAGCCGATGTAACTGAATGATGAGCATGGCCCAAAACTAGAGGCCCTGAACCTAAACAATAGTCAATGTAAATGTTGTTCGATAAATCCCAAAAATACGCTCCATCGCCACGGTCAAAAACAAATCTGCAATCATCTGATAATGCGTTCCCTCCAAGTGCACCTCCTGGTAACATTGAATATGCATCTTCGAGTGCAAGCAATTCAGCTTCTGCAAAATTATTGTTTCTTCCGAGTTGGCTACCATAGGTTGAAAATTTATTGTATTGTAAAAGTGATTCTCTCATTGATTCTTCCTAATAAATTGGAGGTTACCACTTGAAGTAGACCGCAAATTAACTTTTTTACTACTAATGAAATTTTCCCAATATGATGAGATTTCTAATACCGTATCATTAGAATTCACAAAATCAGATATCCAAAATCTCAGGGGTGGGCCGTGTTCTGAGAATACTTCAACCATCTGACCATCTGTAAGGTTCAATCTTTCCATAATTTCTTTGCTGACAATACACTGTGAATCTCCTAATCTGGAGTGGTTGAATTTTAACAGAATACTAATTTCTTTTCTTAGTTCGTATTGCTTTACAAGTTTATTTTTGACAATTTTAGTACAAAAACATGATAAACCAGCGTCTGAAATAATCCCATCTTTCCAGTCTTTCTCAATAAGATTGAGTTCCCTCTCATGTGCGAAGCCAAAACCGCCACCGCCAGAACTTTCAATTCGAATCACATCTTCTTTGAGAAGGATGAAATCAGCGATTTTTCCTGGAAAATTTGTTGTATGTATTTCTTTACCACCCCGAATTATAGTATATTTATTTGGAGCACCAGATTGACCACCATTTATCCCGAAAGGTGGTATTAAGTTTCGATCTGAGAGGGTCGAAAATCTAGCATTTTTTGTTTTAAGTCTAATTTCACGGATAATACCGCACCCACCCCTAAATCTTCCAGCCCCGCCACTGTCTGGTCTAATTTCGTTTTTCTCTACAAAAAGTGGCATCTTTGCTTCAACCATTTCGATTGATTGGATAGATACGTTTTCTCCTTCATTAAAAGCACGTACAGCATGGTTGCCGTCCGATCCCTCGAAAGCTCCAGTACCTCCAGATGGGTATTCATAAAATAAAAAGGGCTTGTTGCGTTGGAAATCAAATCCACCAATGTAAGTGTGGTTAGAGGTGCCACGTACGTCACCTGTCATTCTTCGAGGGATTATCTGAGACAGTGCGCCAATTATCGCCGTATCACAAGCAAATCGAACTTCGTTTAGTCCACCGCATGGTGCAGGATTTTCAGCACTGAGTATAGTTTTCTGCGGTACTTTAATTTTGATTGGAGAGACTGTTCCTGAGTTCAAAGTACCGCTCGGAATCAAAAAACTCTTTATAACAGTCATCACGCTTGTGGGAGCGATAGCAGGGCCAGCGTTTAATGGCGCATCTACCTGCATGGAAGTTCCATTGAAATCAGCCACAATTTCACTTTCATAGACACTTAATGAAGCTTCAACTCTTAGTGGAAATGTCTCCTCAGATGCACCGTCAAGATATGCTACTGATTGATAGTTCCCATTGGGAAGACTTTCAATTGCATTTCTCATTTCTTTTTCACTAGAAATAAGTTCATTATCAATTGATTTAAGAGTAACTTCTAAACCATACTTGCTAATTAACTCGATTAATCTTCTTTCAGCAACTCGACACGTTCCTAATACAGCATAAAAATCTGAAACTGCCTCTTCACTAATACGTATATTGTCAAAGATAAGATCCATAACTTCAGATTTCCCGTTCTTCGGTACACAGATATGATTTAATCGGAGACCTTCGTGTAAAATTTCTTTTGCTTTACCACTTAAACTTCCTGGAGTCGTACCCCCAATATCTGCCCAATGGGATCTAATAACGACAAACATTGTTAAATTTTCTTTAAAAAATATTGGATATATGACTGCTACATCATTCAAATGAGTTCCACCAGTATACGGATCATTATGAAGATAAATACTGTCTTTGTTTATCTTCGTAACTTTCTCAAGAAGACCACTGACACTCCAAGTAACTGGTATAATATGAAATGGATGATCTTCTCCTGACTGTGAAATTAGACGACCTTTAGCATCAATAATTACTGCAGAAAAATCGTAACCCTCGTATATTATTGAACTAAATGATGACTGAATCATCATTCGGCGCATTTCTCTGACGATTGATGTTAAAGATTCCCTAATTACTGCTGTGGTTATTATATCAGTCATTTGATAGATACCCTTTAAGTTTTCTACAAATTGGAAGAAGGTAAATGAATTTTTGAGTTTTCTTTTCTTAATTGATAAAAATTTTGTAAAAATTGTTGAAATTTCTATTTTCCAATCATCAAATACACAAGAATTTATTCAAAATCTAATAACTATATCGCTCCTCAGAAGAAAATTAAGCTTAACGATGCTAGGTTTTGCGCCAATGTTTGCTATCAACCCCTTTAAATTATTTTGAATCTTTACTGCTGAAGATACAGGATTTGTTGTAAGAAGAATATTTTTCTAGGCGACCTTATGTGCTTACCCCTATGGATGCAACTTTTAATAAGTAGATTCCAGGTTTATGTTCTGCTAGGTACGGCAGCAATATCAGCTAATTACCACTTCTTTTAGTTCACTAGATTTTTATTTTGGCCTAACAAAACACAATTTGTCTAGAGCTACTCGTTAAGTTTCTTCTCAAGAATTCTTTTTCAGGTAATCATGAAAATCAATAATCTTTTCCATATCCACTTGATTGCCAGAAACGGCTACGACTTTAACTTTTTTGCATACAGGCACTGCCTTCTAGAATTGCGACAATCTCTGCATCACTCACGCTGAAATAAAGGTTGTGCATCTTCACGCTGAGTGCACCAAATAATTTGTTAGCGACAGCCTAAAGATCTTGTGGACTATCAAACATGCCCTTGAATGCTGCATTGCTGTGCTTTGCTCTTGCCAAATAAAGTGCCATTCTTTGTTCCTTCATATTGAATGGAAAAGCTTATTGGGGTTGCTCGATGCTTAACACCAACATTGTTCCAAAATTCTTCTCAAACTCATATCAAACTGAATTAATTCCGGTTCTTGGAAACATCAACCTTCAAGATTAACGAATTCCATTGAGGTCATATCAACTCCAGACTTGTCTAGAAGATGTTGATTTTCAGCCATCACCCTTTGAAGAACTTCCATGGATTCGATATCATGGACAACATAAAGTCGCTTGGTTTGTGGTGACCAGCCATATCCGATAATTGTTATACCAGCCTCAGAGCGGACCTTGCGAGATTCCTCATTCTCGAACTCACTTTTCCAATGTTCATATCCTTTTGTTAGTTTAGCATTCACAACTTGTTTCATTTCGTTTTTCCTTCCAGAAGAAGAGACAGTTTCGATGCGCAAACTGCACGCACCAGTGATTGCATCCCAACTAAATAGTCAGTAGCAAGAAATTTCAATAGATTTCTTTGTCAACCAATCAGATGAACAATACCCTAGGCTAGCTTTATTGTTGTGCACTATTTACAAAGAACCTCACAGGGCACCCCATCCTTGTCACCATCCAGTCGACTGAGTTCACATTGATTCAGAAAAACTCTCGCTTCCTCACAAGAATTCATTTGTCTGCAAAAGCTTTTGCTCCCACAGACTACTTTCAAACTTGCTGAGGGCAATGCGGGTTGGGGGACCCGCATTGTGTTAGTGCAGTTCATTTCAGGTGCCTCTCTCGGTAACTCGACTTGATTTCCAATTAACTCTCGCAAAGCAATTAACTCTATCCGATCAGCTGTCAATCCCCAATTCAGCTTCACACCTACCCAAGCCCTTGCGTATTCGGTTTGATAGGCCGGATTTGTGGTAACCACTCTGCTGGACCCTTGGCTCCTTTCTGACGGTTCAGACGACGATCGACAGCAATCAATGTGTCTGGATCATCCAAATCATTGGCATAGGCTCTTTTGCGCTCTCTTGACCAATTGGCTGCGCCAGACTCATGGGCCTCCTTGAGAGGCACCATGTGATCAATATCAAGTTTTGTAGCATCAGTGATCGTCTTGCCGGAATAGGGATCATTCCAGCTTCCTGAGGCTACTCTGCAGCCTTTTGGAGACTTGAACCCAACCGGAGAGAGAGACTCCTCAATCAGCACCTCGTGACGAGCGTTCTGGCAATCACGGTCCTCATCAATCCAGTGGCGGTAGCTCTTGCGTTCGTATTTGGGGCAGCCTGCAGAATCTGCGAAGGCTACTGTTGTCAGTAGTATAAAAAGTATCGTTAGCAGAGCGTGCATTACTCGTAATCTTCCCAGTTCCGGTTTTGGCCTTCACTGGGATCCTGATCCAACGGTTCTCTGATACTTTCTTGAGTTAGGATTATTCCGTCCTTGTAATTGATCATAAAAACGATCGCATAATAAATTGGATCAGAACTTTTATTCCCCTTGACGTATCTGTGCATGCATAAAAAATCATCACTCTCATAAACAACACGAAACAGTCCTAAAATGTAGTCTTCGCTGTACGTTGACAGCACTAGCTTCTCATCTTCCAAATTCACCGTGATACCAGTGGTTGGATCCGGTGCTGAGTAATCAGGATGATAAATTTCATCAAACAAAGAGAAATCATTGTTTTTGAATATCAGCCGCACCGCCCTGTCAAATGCATCTGCTTTGGTCATTC
>JAYZAC010000082.1:0-12007 GCA_036339875.1 bacterium
CTTCTGTAAATTTGAAACATGACCTTCGGCCCTTTATACTAAGTTGAGTCCAATTTGTGGTATGACCCCAGTGTGCTGACAAAAGCTCTGTTTTTACCTGATTTCTGTGCGAATTTAAGGAGAAGAGATGGCGAAGGAAAAGTCTGGCAAATCCGAATCTGCTGCTACACAATTTTTAACCACAATCGCCCAAGAATTTAATCGTGATAAGTTTGAGAAACTCAATGAGTGTATTAGCTTTGATGATTATTTGAATAAGGTGATCGACAATCCAAAAATAGCAGCTCTCTCACATGAAAGAGTCTTCAATATGATCATGTCTCATGGTACTGACGAAAGAGAAATCAATGGAGAAAGAGTACCAGTGTACAATTTCTTCAAAGAATCACTCTTCGGAATCGAAGACTCAATTCATGCGATGATGAACTATTTTAAGTCCGCTGCAGACCGTCTCGATACGAGAAAGCGTATCCTTCTTTTACACGGGCCAGTGTCTGGCGCCAAATCCACTATTGTCACAGCTTTAAAGAGAGGTTTAGAGGCATATAGTAGAACGGATGAAGGTGCGATTTATGCTCTTGAATGGTTACTAGACGATGGTAATATCAGGCGTTGCGAAATGAACTCTGATCCACTACTGGTAATTCCTGCTAATCTGCGAGCACAGCTTTATGAAAATCACGGAATCTATGTCGAAGGTGAGCTCCCTCCACAAAGTCGAAAAATATTCAAAGATCTCGAAGACAAGTATCAGGGTGATTTCGCCAAAATTCTCAAACATGTTCGTGCTCGACGTATCGCAATCAGCGAACAAGATCGGATTTGTCTAGGAACTTTCCAACCAGCTGATCCTAAAAGTCAGGATATGGCGGAGCTCAACGGTAGTATTAATTATTCAATGATCGGAAAGGTTGGTAGCGAGTCGGATCCAGACGCTTGGAAGTTCGATGGCGAACTTAATAAAGCTAATCGTGGGTTAATGGAATTCATAGAGATGCTCAAGGCAGATGAACGCTTTCTATATATCCTTCTAACACTTAGTCAGGAACGTCAAATCAAAACACCTCGATTTCCGCTTATCTCTGCTGACGAAGTAATTATTGCTCACACAAACGAAAGTGAATACAAAGACTTCGTCTCGGATCCCTCGAAAGAAGCTTTGATGGATCGTATTATTAAGATCGATGTCAAGTATAATCTGAGTGTTTCAGAAGAGGAAAAAATCTACGATAAATTACTCAGCATGGAGGCTAAGCGGATTACTAAGCATATTGAACCCTATGCTATTCAAGTGGCTGCAATGTTTGGAGTTCTAACACGCTTAGAAGAGCCAAAAAAACTGACTTTGGCTCAAAAAATGAAATTGTATGATGGTCAGAGCGTTGAAGGATTTAAAGAGCAAGATATCAAAGAAATCCGAAAGGATACTCAGCGAGAAGGACTTCATGGTATATCTCCACGCTCTATGGTAAATATCATCAGTGAAACTTTAATCGATGAAGAAATACCGAGCTTAAATCCCTTTGCAATACTTTCCAATATTCATACTTCACTACAGTTAAGTCGCTTTCCTAAAGTCTCAGTAGAGGACAAAGAACGTTACCTCGATATCATTGATATTGTTCGTAAAGAATTTACGGATATCGCAAAGAATGAAGTCTTAAAGGCATTTCTGGCAAGTTATGAACCTGCTATGGAAGCTTTGTGCGCCAACTACCTTGATCATGTTGAAGCATACATCAATCAAGAAAAAGTGAAAGATCCAATCACCGGGGAAGATATGGATCCTGATGAGACTTTACTGCGCTCAATAGAAGAAAAAATCGGTGGAATTACCGAGGCTAGAAAAGAACAGTTTCGAGCAAGTTTAATGGCATCGATTGGTTCTCTGATGCGCCGAGGTGAAAAATTCAGCTATAAAACAGATAACCGTTTGCGAAGAGCAATAGAGAAAAAAATATTCGAAGATAATCGAAATAATATCAAGCTAACCACTTTTTCATCTGCACAAACCGATACTGAAAATTTAAAGAAACTTGAAGCAGTTAAAAATCGATTAATTGAAGAATACGGGTGGAGTGAGCATGGAGCCAAAGATTTGATGAACTACATCGGAGGACTTTTGGCTCGGGGCGACATAAATTTTGACTAATACCAAAAATAGTAGATGAACTGAGTCGGCCTTTTCTGGAGTTTAATAGGATGACAAGCATTCAAGTCACAGACATGATCCGGAACGGTGAGCGCGAGAAAAAAAGGCTCAACGAGAAGATCAAGGATAAGATAAAAAAGAATCTCAAACAGTATGTCACTGATGAGAGCTTCATTGGTCGTAAAGGTAAAAAGTTTGTCCGCGTTCCAATTTATGGATTACGACTACCTCGATTCGTTGTTGATGGACGCAAAGGTGGTGGCGTAGGTCAAGGAGAGGGTGAAGTTGGTGAAGCTCTTCCAGGACAAGGGCCTCCCAAACAAGGAAAAAAAGGAGGAAAAGGTCAGCAAGCTGGTAATGAACCTGGAGATCATCAAGTAGAAATCGATGTGAATCTTGATGAAATGGTAGAGCTCATTAGCGAGGTTCTAGAATTACCAAATATTGAAGAAAAGGGTAAAAAGAGCTCCATCAAAAGTAAAAAAATAAGGTGGACGAATCTTCGCAAGGTTGGCCCAGAGGCAACTCTCGACATTCGTAGGACCATAAAAAACTCTATCGTCCGCAATATCATAGAAGGACATTATGATCCTCAGAAAGATGATAGCCCGCCAATAATGATTGATCGCGATGATAAACGACATAAGGTTTGGGATGAAATTCTTGAGCGTCGAACCAATGCTGTGATTATTGCTATGATGGATGTCTCAGGTTCTATGGGTGACGAGCAGAAAGATATAGTTCGCACGGAAATGTTTTGGATTGAGCAATTTCTGAAACGACAATACGACGATCTAGAAATTGTATACATCATCCATGATACTCAAGCCAAAATCGTTGATCATGAAATTTTTTACAGAATTAGTGAAGGTGGCGGAACTAATATTTCCTCCGCTTACGCCCTTTGCGAGCAAGTAATTCGTCAAAAATACCCTCCAAATGAATGGAACATATATCCTTTTCATTTTAGTGACGGAGATAATTGGTCCAGTGAAGATGATGCGTTGTGCGTAAAATTACTAAAAGAATACCTATTACCAAATTGTAATCAATTTTCGTATGCGCAAGTTACTAGTAAATGGGGAAGTGGCAAATTCAAAGATGTTCTAGAACGAGCAATGGAGGGTATGGACGAAAGAACTAGTAATAAACTGGTTATTTCTCTTGTGAAAAACAAAGACGGAATTCTAGATTCAATAAAAGAGTTTCTAAAGAAGGGTAAATAATGATCAACGCTTTAGATTTACCCCAAGAACTAGAAGATTGGAATCAGCATATTCTCAAGCGAGCACGAGAAGAAGGGCTTGATTTTTTTGATACGATTTTTTACATGCTACCTTACTCATATCTTACTGAGATAGCTGCACACGGAGGTTTTCCTAGACGTTACCAACATTGGTCCTTCGGAATGGAACATGAAAAATTAAAACGTTCCTATGAATGGGGAATGGGTAAAATCTACGAATTAGTTATTAATAACGATCCATGCTATGCCTACTTGCTAGAAAATAATAACTTGATGCAGCAAAAACTTGTAATGGCACATGTATATGGACATTGTGACTTCTTCAAAAATAATATCTATTTTCAAAATACTAATAAAAATATGATGGATGAGATGGCAAATCATGCAAGTCGTGTGGATCGCTATATTAGGCAATTTGGTTTAGATGAAGTAGAGCGATTTTTAGATGCTTGTATATCTATTCAAGATCATATCTCCCCTCTTTCAATGCCTTCACAAAGCGCCACCCCCTCTGAGGAAATGGAAACCGAAGAAGCACTTTTAAGGATTTTAAAACGTAAAAGCAACCCTGAAAACCCTGATTACATGGATATCTTCTTGAATAGCAAGGAGTACATAGAGTTCAAACAAAAACAACTCGAAGAAACAGTGAAGAAAGCTCAACGTTTTCCCGCACGGCCTCAAAAAGATCTACTTTATTTTCTTTTACTTCACGCCCCATTGAAAAAATGGCAAGAAGACATTCTTTATATAATTCGTAAGGAGCGATACTATTTCATCCCGCAAGGTTACACAAAAATCATTAACGAAGGCTGGGCAAGTTACTGGCACTTTAAATTAATGACAGAAAGCTTTCTAAAACCAGAAGATTTTATAAACTTTGCTATGGACCATTCCGGCACTCTTGCTCGTCACCCTCATCAGCTGAATCCTTACTTACTGGGATTTACTTTATTACATGATATTGAAGATCGATGGAACAAAGGACAATTCGGAAGAGAGTGGGATGAATGTACTTCTCGAAATGAAAAGTTAGCATGGGATAAGAAATTAGGTTTAGGCCGCGAAAAAATCTTCGAATGCCGTCTAATAGAAAACGATTACTCTCTAGTCGACAAATACCTTACAGAAGATTTTTGCGATAAGCATAAAATGTTTAAATATAATTTTGATCAGCAAACAGGCCAATGGGTGATTAGTGATCGTAGTTTTGAATCTATCAAAAACCAACTTCTTGAAAATTTAGCCAACTTTGGTATTCCTCATATCTTGGTCTATGACGGCAATTATCAGAACCGTGGAGAACTTTACTTAAAACACCATCATGAAGGTGATTTAAGACAAGACTATGCTTGGGACACTCTTTCTAACATAGCATATATTTGGCAGCGACCTGTCCATCTAGAAACATTTGTTGATGGGAAAAGAAAACTCTACAGTTATGCTAGTGAGGATAAAAAAGAGCTGAATGATTTGGAAGATCAAAGCTAACCTTTTCCAGCTCTTCGATCTCCACAAAAATTAAGTAAATATTCAACTGCCCTTTCCGATCCTTGATAATCATATTCACAATTGGACATTCTCTGCGAATTACGGTCGATTTGATCATCACTTAGCAACTTACTCAACTTATATCGGATTTTTTCAGTTGATAACTCCCGCTCATTTATCTCTAATGCGACTCCTAAATCCTGCAATCGCATGGAATTATCCCATTGATCAACTCCCCAAGGTGCTATTAACTGAGGAACACCTGCTCGCAAACACTGAGCACTAGTTCCAATTCCCCCATGGTGTACCACAGCTTTACATCTGGATATTAACCTATCATACGGTAAAAAATTAGCTTGGAATATATCGGGATGCTTTGAGACCGCCGAGCTAGAAAAATGTCCCGATACTAAAATCGCCCTTTGATTCAAGCTCAAAATAGCTGCTGACATTGTTTCCATAAACTTATCTACTCTTAAATTTGGAGTACCTCTACAAACAAGAATTGGTTTTTCGCCTCTAGATAGAAAATTCTCTAAAACTTCAGATATATCTAAATTATTTCTAAATATTGGAAAACCTACCGTTTGAAATTGTTTAGGCCAATCCTGAGGTGTTACACCTAGAAATTTCTGCGAATATAACCCTAAAATCGACTGAGGAGAATGAAACAAATCTAATAAATTTGTTGAACGTGTTAAGCCGAACTTAAATCTGAGGCTATTGACCTTCTTCAAAAGTAAAAAATTCACTACAGAATTAAACAATTTGAATCCTATCTTTCTCAAAGAGAGTGGTAATAATTTAGCCAAATGATATTTGAATAATCGAGGAGAAAATTGAGCAGAAGGAATTACACTTGGAGAGAAGTAAGCGCTCACGAAATCACACCCCGTTTTGTCGTGATAAAGTCGGGCACCTAAATTGGTACCATTTGCTACAAGAGTTATATTACCTCGATTTGAAATATTATCTAACAATTCAAAGATTGGTTTTACAGGATCTAAAAGTAGATATTTTACAAGAGCAAGGCTCAACTCATAAGTGTTGTTTACATTTACTGTTTTAATAAGATCTTCATATTTTTCAGAAGAACTAATTTGAATAAATTCAATGCGTAGATCTTCAAATAATGACTTAAAATGTCCGTTACTTATAAAAATAACTTTATGATTAAGTTGGGAAAGTCGTTGAGCTATACTCAACATGGGTAATACATCTCCATAACTTCCAAGGGTAACAAATACAAAGGGCTTACGAGAGATCACACCAATACCAAATCATTGGAGCTATAACAAAATAGAATGACAGATCTTACAAGAATTTGAAAAAGTCATATTAGTATAGACCTTTGGAATCTTCATCATCTGGAGCGACAATTCGAACTCCTTGTGCTTCTAAAAACTTTCTGAGTCTCCAAATATCGCATCTGATACAGTGGGAATGCTTAATTAAACGTATATCCTCTTCTGAGCCATCATTCATTCTGTGTCGGTCAATACTGTCCTGAACGGGGCATTTTGAAGCCCTACAATAGTCTATGACATATTTTTTCACAGAACTCATTAGATTCTACTCCTCAGACTTATGACTACGCCTTTAATTAAAAAATACACACTTATTGTAGAGCATTTGTCTACCTTACATAAAGATACTCTTTTTTTGACAAAAAACATATGAGATGCCGATACAAATAGAATGAAATCAGAAGTTAAAGTTCCTTTTCTCAATCTCAAGAATCAAATACAGCAACTACCTCATATCCATCAAAAGGTACAAAATCTAATAGAATCTTGTGCTTTCGTAGGTGGTCCATCAGTTGAAGTGTTTGAAAAAAATTTTGCTGAATTTGTGCAGAGTGATTTTTGTGTCGGTGTCGGTAATGGAACTGATGCGCTAGAAATTGCACTACAAGCTTTAGAATTACCAGCTGGTAGTGAAGTAATTGTCCCAGCTAATACTTTTGTTGCATCTGCTGAGGCCATAATTAATTCTGGCCTGATTCCTCGCTTCGTGGATTGCTCCTCTGACCACTTAAATCTTGATCCAAATTCTGTTGAGCAAGCCATTACTTCAAAAACATCAGCTGTAATGGTCGTACACCTATACGGACAAGCCGCCCCAATGAACGAGCTATTAGATCTATGTCACAATAAAAATCTAATAATTTTAGAAGATTGCGCTCAAGCTCACGGCGCCACATACAACGATAAACCTGTTGGCTCATTTGGTTCAATTGCTGCTTACAGTTTTTATCCAGGTAAAAATTTAGGTGCATTTGGTGATGCGGGAGCCATAACGACAAATGATCCAGACCTGGCTAATAAGTGTAGAAAGATATCAATGCATGGTGCAATGCAGAAGTATATGCACGAAATAAATGGTCGTAATTCAAGATTGGATAGTCTTCAAGCTTTAGTACTGAATGAAAAATTAAAAAAATTACCTGAATGGAATCGAATTCGAAAACATTCCGCAAGTCTATACTTGGAGCTTTTATCAGATATTCCACACTTAAAATTAACAAAAGAACTGGAATTATCTGAGGGCGTCTATCATCTAATGGTTGCCAGACATCCAAAACGTGATTTGATTCGAAAAAAACTTGAGGACTACGGAATACAATCTGGAATTCATTATCCTCATGCTTTAACTCAACTTCCCCATTATTCAAAAGCCTTAAAACCTGAAACCTGTAAAGAGGCCGAAGATGCCGCATCTCAAGTTTTTAGTTTACCTATGGGGGAACACATGAATCCTGATTCAGTCAAATATGTTTGTGATAGTTTAAGGTCGATAATCGTTGAAAATGAATTCTAATAAATATTTTAATCCTTGGAAACGTACCCACTTATTCTACCAGGATTACCCCTAACAATTGCATAATCAGGCACGTCTTTAGTAACTACTGTCCCTGCTCCAATTAAACAGCCTTTACCAAGAGTTAAACCGGGTAGAATTACCGCTCCCGATCCAATACTAGCACCCTCCCTAACTAGAGTTTTTTCTAAAAAGTAATCATCAACACCTTTCATCGCACCATCTGGGTTACAAGCTCTCGGAAATTTATCATTAGTAAATATTACTCCATGACCTACAAATACAGAGTCCTCTATTGTTACTCCTTCACACAGAAAACTATGTGTTGATATTTTACAACGTTCACCTACTACAACACCTTTCTGAATCTCAACAAAAGCTCCTATTCGACTGTGAGATCCAATGGTGCACTCATATAGGTTCACGAAGGAATAAATTGTGACGTTTTCACCTGCAAGAACTTTTCTAATTTTTTTTTCAGGGCTATTCTCATCAAGATATTGACTACTCATAATTCAACCTTCTCATTGATCTTCATTGAACGATCAGCAGCTTCTAGAATCCTTACCACGAGTAGGCCTTGATTTCCATCAGAAATCGGTTTTAATAGACCCTTACAACAATCAACAAAATGTTTAGCCTCATCGGCCAAGGCCTCTTTATTAGGAATAGCGGGAATATGAATATCTCCTATACGATACTGGATACGAGTTTGATTTAAATCCTCTTCACTATTTAAAATTTCTACACCTTTGTCATAGATTTTAATTTTTTCGTTACTTTCCATATCATCATAGACCATCATTCTTCTATTACCAGCTAACGTGATTCGCCTAACTTTCGTAGGAGAAAGCCAGCTTAAATGAAAATTTGCTAGATAGTTTTCTTCGAAAAACACTTTAACGTAGGCCATATCTACCATTCCGTTACGATAATACTGCATGCCATGAGCCTGCACGGCTATAGGTTTATATGGCACAAGATGTAGCATAATAGAGAGATCATGGGGAGCTAAATCCCAAACAACATTAACGTCATTTTGATATAAACCAAGGTTTACTCTGACCGAATCAAAATATAAGGCTTTTCCTAAATCACCTCTATCTACGACCTCTTTCATTTTTTGAACTGCTGGATTAAATAAAAATGTATGATCTACCATAAGATGAACGTTCTTTTTAGCTGCTAAATCAACCAACTTTAATGCTTCTTCGACAGTAGCGGTCATAGGTTTTTCAACCAGAACATGACAACCCGACAAAATTGCCTGACTTGCTAATTCGAAATGAGTACTTACAGGTGTCGCGATAACTGCAAGATCAGCTTTTTCAAGACTACTTTTAAGATCTCTACTTATCTCCACAGATGGAAATTCGCGTTTGATACTTAAAAGTTTTTTTTGTTCTAAATCAACAGCTATAACCGCGTCTATTTCATCTAAGGCCAAGAAGTTTCTAACTAACTTCGGTCCCCAATAACCAACGCCTACGACAACGAGCTTCATAAAGTTTTCCCTAATCTACAATTTTAATATCTATCGACCATTCTACTAACTGATTTGCAGTTAATCGAAGCGTTAAGTAAACTGATTTTTAAATTGGAGAGTTTATATGTCTAAAGCAAACTCATACGAAAACTATGTGAAACAAAGTCGTGAAATGGCTACATTGGGTAGTATTCTCGCTCATCTTGGATGGGATCAACAAGTTATGCTTCCTAGCCAAGGTCACGCTCACCGACAAGAACAAATGGTTGCATTATCCTCACTACTTCATAAAAGAGGTACTGATCCTAAGTGGGGTGAATTGATCAATAATTTAGTACAACAAGGTGAAGATAAATTTGACGCCCACCAGTGGTGTAACTTGAAGGAAAGTCAGAGAAGTTTTGAAGAATCCACAAAGCTTCCAGAAGAGATAATCGTTGAAATGACCAAGCTCTCTTCAGCCGGTCATTCTCTATGGGTAGAGTCGAAACAAAAGAATCACTTTCCAACCTTCGCCCCAATATTAAAAAAATTCGTAGAAATTAGACGAAAGGTTGCTGATATCCTGTATCCGGACAAACACCCCTATGACGTTTGTATTGATCAATTTGAGAGAAATTTTAACCGCGAAAAAATTGATAATATTTTTAATCAGTTAAGAACCTCATTAGTACCTTTAACCAAAGAACTGCAAGCCAATGGTGATGCTCCTTTACCGTTTCCTGTAGGCAACTACTGCATCAATAAACAACGAGATTTAAATCGTAAAATATCAGAGGCCGTTGGTCTTGATTACTGCAAAGCGCGAATAGATGAAAGTGCTCATCCATTTTCGGGCGGAGGACACTCAACGGATGTAAGAATAACCACTCGTTATGAAGAATGTAGTTTTTTTAGTTCACTTAGCTCTACAGTCCATGAAACAGGACATGGAATGTACGAACAGGGACTTCCTGTAGATCAACATGACGGACTACCGGTTGGAAGCTCCCTCGGACTTGTAGTTCACGAATCTCAATCCTTACTAATGGAGCGAATGATTTGCCAAGGTAGACCTTTTTGGAATGCATTTGGTGATGAGATTAGAAAGTCTTTTCCTGATCTACTCGGAGAGCTCAGTAACGAGGAATTGTACAGAAGAAGTAACCGAGTAGCGTTCGGCTTGATACGAGTTGATGCCGATGAATTGACCTACCCTTTACATATTATTTTGAGATATGAAATTGAAAAAGCGCTCTTTGATAACGAAATTAATATTGATGAGCTTCCAGAGGCTTGGAATGCCAAATGCCATGAGCTGATGGGCTTTATACCGCCAACTGATAGTCAAGGAGTATTACAAGATGCACACTGGGCGGATGGTTGTTTTGGATACTTCCCAATGTATACCTTGGGCGCAATGTACGGTGCACAATTTTACAATACTTGTCACCAGAAAAATCCTAACTTGGAAACTGATATCGCAACAGGTAATTTCGATACAGTTAAAAACTGGCTTAATCTCAATATTCACAAAATGGGACGCCTTATGAATGCTGACGAGTTATTACTGCATGTCACTGGATCAGAGTTAAATTGCGAAGCTTATTGCAGCTATTTAACCAAAAAATATAGTCAAATTTATCGATTGAGATAACAGGACTTTGTTTTAAGTAGCATTAAGCTAAGAGGCGGTTGTCAGTTCTGAGGTTGTTTTAAAGTGTAGTTTACAGTAATCGCGCAGAGCATCAAATCCCTTGTAACTCGCCAGTTTTTCTGCAACTTGTTTAGTCAGATTACCTGCTCCTCGAGGAAGCTCAAAACCAAGATCATTTTTTTGTTGATGATGCCACCTAAGCAGTCTATCTCTAGCTATGATAGACGCTGCAGCTACAGCCAAATTTTCCTCAGCTTTAGTTCTTTGTAATAACTGAAATTTATACTCTGAAACACTTTTTTGACAAGCATTTATCATTACCTTTTCATTGGCAAATTGATCAACTAAAGCCATCTTCAAGCCTAAATTTTCAGCCATTAAATTTTCGATAACTTTGGCGTGCATCCAAGCCAATAGTTCATTCAAGCCTTTGCCCTGAGATTTGAAAGAATTATAAAGCTGGTTATATTTAGGAGGATTCAGTTGTACGACGCTAATGTGATTTTTTCCCACTGAAAATAATTTTGGTGCTATTTTTTCGATGCGATTGTCAGTCAGTTTTTTACTATCTTGAACACCAGCAGATATGAGAATTTTCTCCTGGCCAGGCTCCAATGCCACACCTACGCAAACAATAGGACCAAAGTAATCACCTTTACCAGATTCATCAGAACCCATGTATGCAAAATCATAATGCCTTGAAAATTCCTTGGGGTCACTTCCTAAGCCTGAACCTCCATTAAACAGTAAGTGTAACTCTTCCTGCATCTGTAATTTAGCTTCAGTATCCTTACCCTGAACAACATAAGAGAATCCTTTTTTACCATGGTATAGATTTATTTGCACTCCTCCACCAAAGATAGAAAAACGCATTCCATAAGGTATTTCCTTAAACTCAAAATCTAGACCATTATCTTCAAAATATTCGCTTAAACTATCAAACTTATACTTCAAATCTATATGCATAGGCTGTCCTACTCCCAAAGTTTTAAAATGGTCTTAAATCAACTGACGCAATTTGATATAATTGCAAGCAACAGTTATGAGCGTACTAAACTATGATCGTTTAAATCAGCTTGTGACCGGGGTGTATCCTATCACATTGCGGGAGATCGTCCACGGTGACACAGTGGCAGCCTTAATTTCAGCAGCAGATTACTTCAGCTATGGTGGAGG
>JAYZAC010000083.1:0-2295 GCA_036339875.1 bacterium
TTCAGGATTCAAAGCCTTTATAATAGCCTCAACTTGTTCCGCTTGCTCACTACTGACTAAATCAGTCTTACTTAATACGATAACATCAGCAAATTCAATCTGATCAATTAGAAGGTCTGCAACTGTTCTGTAATCATCCTCACCCAAAGATTCACCTCGATCTTGAAGATCTTCCGCTTCGTAATAATCTTTCAAGAAATTAGCTGCATCTACCACCGTCACCATGGTATCTAATCTAGATACATGACCGAGACTGACTCCATCTTCATCTTCAAAAGTAAACGTTTGAGCCACAGGGACAGGCTCTGAGATACCAGTGGATTCTATTAATAAATAATCAAATCTATTTTCTTTGGCCATTCGCGAAACTTCAGCGAGTAGATCATCTCGCAATGTGCAACAAATGCAGCCATTACTCATTTCAACTAATTTTTCTTCTGTTCTGGATAACTCAGCTCCTCCACGCTCTATCAAAGCTGCATCTATATTTACGTCACTCATATCATTTACAATGACAGCGACCTTACGCCCCTCTCGGTTATTTAAGACCTGATTTAGTAAAGTCGTTTTACCTGCACCCAGAAAACCTGAAAGTACTGTTACTGGTAGTCTCGCATCACCCATGATTAGCCCCCGAAGAAAAAGAATTTATTTTGGCGAACGTTATAACATAACATTGAGATATTTAGAATAAAGGAATAAAAAATTTAAGCTTAATGGATCAAAATCTCGAAAAATCAAGGCTGACAAAGCTCTTCAAGCTTTGCTTTAAGTCCACGGTAATCCGTTTTACCAGTACCTAAAACCGGAATTTCTACTAATTCACAAGCTTTATTCAATCGCGCAACGCCAGAAAAACCAGCTTCATTTAGAGTAGCATTAGCCTCATCTAATGATAGCTCAGTAGTAGAAAATAAACAGATTATAGGTCTTGCACCTTCTACTTCAAGACTTTCAACAGCTACAGTTGGCCCCTCTTCAGTACCTGGCCATTTTTCAACCAAAACCGATTCAATAGCTGGAAGGCTAACCATTTCTCCTGCAACTTTTACAAAGCGTTTTTTTCTTCCTGCTAGAACTACTGCTCCATTCTCATTCAAGTGACCTAAATCACCCGTGACGTACCAATTTTTACCTTTATAATCCACAAATACTTCATCGCGAGGGTTTCCCAGATAGCCATTGAATATGCTATTTCCACAAGCTAGAATCATGCCGATTTCTCCATGCTCTTTCTCAATACGTTTTTCCATATCAAAAATCAGAATCTCAACTGAAGGGAATGGAAAACCAACACCCTGACGATTCTGATAGAGTTCATTTATGGTGAGTATTGGAGAACACTCTGTTATCCCATAACCTTCGACCATAAAAGCATCAGCTTCATTTTTTATTCTCTGAAACAACTCCTCTGGAGCTTTTTCTGCTCCAACTTTTATAAAATTAACCGTCTTTAATTGGCCAGGACTAGCTGCCTTGAAAATTGCAGAAATAAAACTCGGCGTCCCATACAGTAATGAGGCCTTCCAACTTTCCACACCACGCGCCAATCTGCGGGCATCCGTAGGGTTAGGATAGTAAGCAATTTTAACACCGGTAATTGTAGGTAAAATCGTAGTAATAACGTAACCAAATGAATGAAACGGAGGCAAAAAACCATAGATCACATCACTGGGCCAATACTCAAATTTCGTATAAACATCTGTCAAATTAGTCAGAATATTCTTATGCGAGAGAGGGACACCTTTAGGAACATTTTCACTACCCGAAGTAAATAGGATTACTGACTCCTCGTCGGGTTTAATAGAATCTAAGTCTAAGATCTTGATTAGTTCTCGATGATCTAATTTACTTCGAAAAAAACCTCGAAGTTTCTCCCCAAGAGTAAACGAATCCTTAATATCCTCGATGAATACTAATATTTTCTCGAGACTACCCAGTTCTATATTACCTAATCTATCAACAAATTTTATCGAGGTTAAAACCCTTTTTATACCAGTTAAATCTTCTACGTGCTCTAAATTTCGCGGACCTTGGGTCCAATTAATCATGACCGGCGTTTTGTTAGCTAAAAGAGTAGCATGTACCATCATTGTGGCGCCTACTGAAGCTGGCATCATAATACCAACGCGATCCTCATCCCATTCTCTGATCCGATCAGCTAAAATTAAGCAGGCCATCTTAAATCGAGTCCACTGAAATACACCGGTCGCGTCATCAGCCATACAAACAGTTCCATTCATACGATCACAACATTTGAGAAACGCCTCTTGAATCGTACTTCCCTGTGGAGTA
>JAYZAC010000084.1:0-5503 GCA_036339875.1 bacterium
ACAAAACAGGCATTATCTTTGCTCCCTAAGTCGCCCGCTTAGCTCAGCTGGATAGAGCAACTGCCTTCTAAGCAGTGGGTCAGAGGTTCGAATCCTCTAGCGGGTACTTTTTTATCATGAAGCGTAAACCCAGCAAGTCACAACATACACCATTAAAGAGGATTTTTTTTACTGGAATTTTGGTCACTGTTCCGACCTCTCTCACACTCTTTTTGTTTTATTGGTTGGCGGATATGATTGACCGTCTCGGGGCTACGTTAATTAGTTACGCAATTCCGAATTTAGAGCTTGCAAGATGGGTTGGAATATTTACAACTATCTTGATTATTTTCACTGTCGGTTTGATAACTTCCAATTGGTTTGGTAACAAACTGTATAAAGTGTATGAGACTATCCTTAATCGTATACCTGGAATCAATAGAGTCTTTCATTTGTTCAAGAAAGTACTGGAAATGATCTTGGAGCCGGACCGAAGCGTCTTTAAACATCCAGTTTTACTGGAATTTCCCAGAAAGGATCTTTGGATTATCGGGTTTTTGTCTGCTCCAGCTACTGCGGAATTCAATCAAAAAACTGGACGTGATTTGGTTTCTGTTTTTATTCCGACAACGCCTAACCCCACTTCTGGAGTTTTAGCTTTGGTTCCCCGCGAGGATCTCATTATGCTGGATATGAGTATTGAAGAAGCTAGTAAAATTATAATATCTGGCGGGATTTTAACACCCGAATCAGCAGCTGAAGTGAATCTAGCTTCGAAAACGAAAGAATCCTCTGAAATCCAATCTAAGTAATTTAGACAAAACAATAGTTTTAGTCATAAAAATTGTTATGTTTTAGTTCAGATCATGGTTTGATTGCTATTATTCGCTTGGTAGCGATTCAGAGTAAGACGATACAGGTGTCATGGTTCGTTTTCTTGCATTTTTTGCCATATCCCTTTGCTTTTATGGAGTTTCTTCAGCCAGAGATTATTTGTACCCCGTAGATTATTATGCCAAAGCAAAAGCAGATAGAGCCCGAGGACATATCTACAAAGACTTGCAGTACTTACTAAGTAAATTACGCAAAAATCGGGATCGCTTGAAGGAAATTTACCTAGGTGAAGCTCAATATCTTAAGCAGGAAAAAATCGAACAAGCAAAAACTCAATTTTATCGAGCACAGAAGCTGTTTAAATCAGCGGAAGGTATGATTAAGGAACACCGGCGTGACTACCACAAAGACACGGCCTTGTTAAAGGTGCTTGAAGAAAAACTTAAAAAACTAAATTCCGAGGTTCACAGCTACAGTATATTTATTACAAAGCTTCATCCTCTTGACCTTTACGCAAGAAACTATCACTTACGCCCTGGCAAATTATTAAATTTTAGAAAATTTGAAAATAAAAAAACCGGTGTTGTTATTTCAGGTAAAGAACTAGTAGAAGTTCTTAAAAAGGCTTATTTTCATTTTAATTTACGAACCAAGACTAGTTTAGGTCTTGCAGAAAATCTACTGAAGCCAGTCACAGAAAATTACCCAGACTTTTTACCAGCAGCATTTTGGTTAGCTAGAGTATATTTTGATCAAGATAGAATCACGGATGCACAATTAATCATGAGTCGTCTTATCGAAGTCGACCCAAATTTAGTAATTTCGAAAAGTCTAGATTCAAAATTGTTAAGCGAGGATGATTTAATTGATTATTCTTTACCGGCAAGTCCCATTATCAGTCACGATAATTTGCCAGTAGATTTATCTACTCGTCCCGAGCCCGCACCAGTTCGACCTAATATCTTACGTACTGCTTTTGCGTTCTGTCTTCATGGAGCAAACTCTTCCGTAGCTTCGGGAGGATTAGACCTAGCAGATGTGGTGTATGAATATAATGATAACTCTGAATCAACTCGGCTTTTAGCTTTAGTGGGACAAACTAATTTGAAATCACATTTAATTGGCCCATTAACGCAAGTACACCCCGTAGACTTGGAGCAAATTTATTACCTTGACCCCCTGATCATCCACAAAGGCATGCATGCAGGTGTAAATGCGAAATTAGGTTCGATGCAATTAGGTACTATTGATAGTGAAATAGGGTATGATTCATTCGTACGACGAGAAGAACAGCCTTATCCTTATCAGTTCTACACTTCATTAGAACGGTTGGTTAATCTGGGGTATCGTTATCGGAAAATCGCAGGTAATGCTCAGAAAGGATTACGATTTTCTAAAATAGAAGCTCCATATGGAAGAAATCAAATCCGTGCAATCCATATCCCTATGACAACCAAATATACTGTTTCGTACATGTTTAAGCCCGAAATAGGAGGTTACCAAAGACTTATCAATGGGAACCCTCATTTAGATGCTTTTTCAGGCAATGAATTAAATACTAACAACATAATTATTCAGAAGCTCGAAAATCATGAGATTGGTGATCAAGGTTATATCAAAATGAATGTGCTCGGAGAAGGCCCCGCTCTGGTTATAGTAAGGGGAAAGACTTATGAAGGAATTTGGAAAAAAACCAAATTAGGTTCTGAAACTCGTTACTTCGATAACAATAGTAAGGAGATATATTTGAGTCAAGGACGGACCTTTATCCATTTGGTTCCAATGGAAACGGAAGTGAGAATGGATACCTTCGACAAAATCTGATTCTTGTGTAAAAGGGCTTGGAATGGGAAAATAGTCGCATCCATATAAAGGTGGGAGCAAACTATGAAAGATTTGATCGAACAAGCTAAAGAATTGATGCAGTGGGCGGACGAGTATGGAATTGACGAAATCAGTCTAAGTAACGGTGAAGATCGTATTCATATTGCGCGTAACTCAGAACTTGTATCGGTCAGTGCTCCTCAAGTTACTGAATCTGACTCCAGTGCAAGTGAAAAAAATCAAAAGAAATCGAAATCTGGTAAAGTCGTCAATAAGTCTGAAAATGATAAGCAAACGATCGTTTCTCCGATGGTCGGAACTTTTTATCGTTCACCAGGTCCGGAGGCGAAACCTTTCATTAGCATCGGAGATCGGGTAAAGAGTGGAGACACTGTCTGCATCGTTGAGGCAATGAAAGTGATGAATCAGATAAAGGCTCCTATGGATGGAGTGGTAAAGAAAATTTTAGCTAGCAATGCAGAATTAGTTTATAAGGGTCAGATTCTTTTTGAAATCGAAGATAATTAATTAGCTTATTTTACGACTGAACGAGTTATATGCAGTTATTTGCCTTGATATATAAGCTTTCTTTATTAGTTATTTATTCCTCCTTAATAACCGTAGTCTGTGATGCCGACCCAACTAAATTAAGGGCGTTGGAAAAACGACAGCAGCTATATCCATCTAATCTTAAGGTTAAATATGTTCTAGCCCGCGCATATGCTAATCGTGGGAAAGCTGATCCTAGATTTTATGATAAATCTATCAATAAACTTCAAGAAATTCTTAAGATAAAGCAAATTGCAGTAGTGAAGTTTTATTTAGGACTTATGCATGCTCGAAAGGGAAATCTCGATCGAGCTATCAATCAATGGACAACTATAGCAAGATCTCTTAAACCCAATAATCTTACCACTTTGAGATATCTAGCTCTTGTTCATGAAAAAAAAGGTGAGTTTCCTCAGTCGTTAAAATACTGGAATAAGGTTTTATCGATTGCACCAGCGAATTATAAGGCTCATTATCATGCCGCTCTAGTAACTTTGAAGACTCTATCCATAGAAAAAAATCTAAGATATTCGAATGCTATTAGGCATTTTAAGAAGGTTCTAGCTAGGTATCCTGAGCATAAAAAGACTCTTTGGTATCTTAATTTGACCTACAAAGGCTCAAGACAGTTCTTAAATCAGCGAAAGATACTGAATCAACTTCTTGTTTTTGCTCCAAAAAATCAGCGATTACGAAGAGAGTATAAAGTCAACATAAAGAACCTTAAGGCGCAGCCTGTTGATGCAGTATTAAAGGTGCCAAAAAAGCGAGTTGAACCTGTCGAGGTGTCAGTTAGTACTGAAATTACAGAAGATGAATTTAACGCAGTTTTTAGTAAGGACCCTGAACCTCAGGAGGTTCCCGAAGTTCATGAGCCAGAGGCAGTTGATCAGAATCCAACATTACCGATTGATTCTCCACTTTCAGCAGATGCAGAATTACTTTTTAATCAAGGTGTTCAGTATATGCAGAATAAAGAATATGATCTGGCTCTTTTTAATTTTCTGCAGGCTCAGGAACTTGACCCTAAATTTGCCCAGTGTTACATGCAAATTGGAGAAGTGTATCTCAAACTAGCAGACTCTACACCTACGGAAGATAAATTTTTAGAGCACCTTCAGTTGTCTGAACAGGCATTAGAGACAGCGGTGCAGCTTGAGCCCGATTCACTTCTAGCTCATGCAAGTCGAGCTAAACAAAAAGAAATTCAAGAAAAGCGAAATCTGGGCTTCGAAAAAACTCATCTAAAAGTAGCAAAACGTGCCATCGAGAGCGGTGATATTCGTTATGCGGTAGAAGAATATATTATTTTAATGACCAACAATTTTGTATCTAGTGAACTCATATTCTCGCTTAGTTCGATTTATGACAAGGTGGATGAAGGCGTTAAGCTAGATTTGAATAATGTCCTTCTAACAGCATCCTCTGAGGGTAAGCTTGGCGCTATTTATCTAGAATCGAAATTCAAAGTCGACGTGGACGAGGACAGGGCTTTTGACCTTGTAGATCGAATGTTTACCGATAGCGAAGAGCAGGTAACTTTCTTCAAAAATTTAAAGATCCATTTGGATCAAAATCAAGGCGATAATTTGGACGACTTTATCATGGGACGTTACTTACTAAACGCCCAGAGCTATGGTCCAGCCTCTAAGTGGTTGCAGTCTGCCGTTAAAAAGAGTAGTCGTGATTCATTGAAAAAGCGCATGGAACCCTACTTGAGTAAATCCCTGAAGGGCAACAGAATGAGGCAGTCGAGTACTTACTCTGGTGGAATAAAACCTCACAAAAGCCCGTATGAACTATTTCAACGCGAAAAAACAGAAATAATATCAGCTCAAGCTACTTTCAAGTCTATATTTGAAGAGGATTCTAATTTAGGGTTGCTGGAGGAAAAAAGGCAGTTATTAGTAAACTGGACAACCGAGAACCCCACAAATATGCTCGGAAAATATATTCTTGGATTGATTCTCGAAAAATCGAGTCTTGAAGAAAGTCAGCAGCAGGCTATTAATTACAAATCTGAGTCGGTTATGGCTCATAAAGAAGACTCTGACTGGCATTTTAAGATGGGTTTGCTTGCATTAAAATTGAATGATTTGCAATGGGCTGAGAGGTTCATTGAGCAAGCGGAGTTTATTACTCTAAAAAGAGGTTGGGAAATTTACAATCCATACGCCCTTCATGCCTCTAAGTTGGCTCATGAATCTATATTAAATAATCGATTAGATTTGGCCAGAGGTTATATCAAATATGGCTTTAGATTTCATCCTTACAGTAAAGATTTAGCGACTATTGAGTCTAGTCTTATAGAGAAATC
>JAYZAC010000085.1:0-8528 GCA_036339875.1 bacterium
CTCATTAAGATAGGGATAGGTTAGTAGCTCTACTATATCCATGGGACATTCTTCTACATCTTCTACTTTGAAGACGGGTATATTAAGCTGCTCTGAAAGGGCCTCAATAACGTCCGAATCACTGATTGCCCCCATTTTTACTAATTGCTCACCGATGCGGAGCATTGATTCTTGCTGAAGTTCCAGCGCTTCTTCAACATGAGCTTCAGTCACCAGACCTTTGGCGATTAAAATTTGCCCCAAAAGTTTGTGTTGACCTTCTTGGTTTTCCATCACCACTCCTATGTAGACGATTTACTCTATGGTCAGGGCAATTTTACAATATTTTTAGCTGTATAAGTACATCATAGCTAAAAAAGTGAGAACAGTTTTTGTAGGAGTCAGGAAGATTTAACCTCCAGCTGCCTCCGCGGCATCTGCTGCAAAAGCATCCGCGGCTGCTGCACCGGCTTCAGCACCAGCAGTTGCACCTCCTGCTGCTCCTCCTTCAACAGGTTGATTACCGATTGAACATGTGGCATCACAACCTGGGTCAAAAGTTGCAGCATTTTGCTCTGCGATTGCTGAGACCAGAATCGCAGCATCTCTTACAAATGGGTTGTCATTATGATCAACTCCTGTAATGGTTAAGTTGGCAATGATGTCTGTATTAAGATTAGGTAATGTCTGAAAATTTCCATCAACACTGAGTACTTGAGCTGCATTTTGAGTTACCAAATTAATAAATAGGCAGCATCTTCGAGATGTCCCAGTTCCGACATTAATTCCATCCAGAAGCTGCGTAGCACTTGATAGACCCAGTTCTGTGAATGGAATATCGGCTTCAAATCGTCTTTGGATTTTTGATCTTTTCGGGGGAATACCAGTTTGAACAACACCATTAGCATCCTGATAAACGATTTCATTGCCTTCTGATGGAGTGTAATCAATTTGTAAATCAGTGATGGTTACTCCAACACCGTTGTTAAGTGTGAATTGAATTACAGCTGGTTGGTAAGGAAATGCTCCAGCAGTTATTAGCGTTTGGCTTGGATTTATTTCATCGCCGCCAGAACCCGAAGAAACGCTAACAATTCGAATATCTGATTTAGGCTTGAATGGCGGAGTTGTGCAGCCTAATAGACCAAGACCAAACAATAAAACAACTAAATATTTGCGAAGTAAATTGTTTTTCACAAGCGATTCCTTTTTCTGAACTCTCTAAGTTCTTTTTGTTGCTGTTCGCGGTCTGTGAACTTATAAGCTGTAGGTTTTGGGAACTCCGGCTCTCTGAATTCATAATTTAGAGAGTCATGTGGATGAGTAGCAAACTCTGAATAGATTTTTGGTGTGATAAAAAACACAAGTTCATTTGCTCTATGGGTTCTAGAATTGTTTCTGAATAGATGGCCAATTCCGGGTATCTGTCCCACAATTGGAATTTGATTTTGCTCTATACTATCCGAATGTGAAATCAACCCACCCATTATTACAGTATGGTTATTTCGTATATTTAAAGTTGTGTTTGTTACCTTGGTTGAAATGATTGGGATTCCATCAAAATCTCCAGTTCGTGAGGTGATACTAGGCTGAATAATGAGATTTACAAAATCGTCTTTAAATATTACTGGAGTAACACTTAGTTCAACTCCTGCGTTAGCAAAATTTACCTGTCCTACTGCGGTACCATTTTGGATAACAGTAGTTCGGTACGGAATTTGGTCGCCCACAGTGATTGAGGCTTGCTGCCCATCAACTACAGTCAACTGAGGATTACTCAATATTTTAGCTGTGCTGTTAGCTTTAATAAAATCTAAAACGACCTGTAAATGATCCGGACCTAGCGACCCGAATTTGAGTCTTCCAGTCCCCTGAGACGCGAGAGGAGAGAAGAACTCTGCAACCGGTAGGTTTCTTCCAGATTGTGTAAACATACTTTTCCAGTCGACACCCAATTTTTGATCATCATTAAGGGTAAATTCGACCATTTTGACATCAATGACTACTTGTCGTGGTGGAACATCGAGATCGGTTAGTAGTTCACTGATACGATTCAAATTGGGAAGAGTATCCTGAATTATTACTCGTTTCTGGGAAGAGCTCAAGGCACCTCCTCCTCCACCAGCGCCGCCTGCATCACCGCCACCTGCAGCACCACCACCCGCTACTTGGAAAATTTGTTCATCTTCGATTCCCGGAATTAAGAACTTGATACTTCGTACAAATACATCTGGAGTAATGAATTTTAATTCGTACATTCGCGTCAGAAATCGTTTTTTAGGCCTATCTTGGTCTAGTTCTGGAAAAACTTTATCAATAGTGCGATGATCTGATGGAACTGCAGTAATAATTATCTGACTGTTCAATTTATCTACTACGATTCGAGCAGATCCTTTTTCAATTTGTGGTCGGCCCCCTGCGGCCCCGCCGCCTCCGCCACCACCATCGCCACCTTGAGCGGCATCTGTCTGCTGTCCCCCAATTCCTTGGGTACTGACATTACCGCCGATAATACCTTGTAGAACAGTGCCGATAGTTTGGGTATTGCCTTTCAATACGTTGTAGGTCTTGGTAAAAGATGGGTCTACACCATCACCGAAAACAGTGATGATTGTATCTTGAATACGATATTCGGTTGCAGTTGAATCTGAAATAATGTCTAAAGCTTCTCGTATCGAACGATTTTTTAAGGTAAGGTTTACTCGCTTGTCAATTTCTCCCTTGGTTACAAAGTCATAATTCCCAAGTTGTGAGATTCCTTTCATTACTGTTGCAACATCTGCCTCCTGTAAGCCAAGCGAAACAATTCCTGGTTCATCCAAGGGTATAATTCCAATTTCTTTACTCTCCAGAGTAACTATTTTGTCTTCTTCAGATTGACTTTCCTCGTTGGCAGAATTCGATTGTATGTAGAGTAGTGATACGATAAAAACACCAAATATTATTTTAAACAAAGCTTTGTTCATCATGCCTCCAGGCAATCTGTAGAATCATATAGGACAAAATTCTGGCTTTTAAGGGCCAATTTGATGTCTCCGAAACTACAGTTTTCAACGTTATCGACAAGAAACTGTCAGTTTTTAGGAAATTTGCTTGAAATAAAAGGGCTGGAGTATAAATGGTGGAACAGTATTGTAGACCCTGATAAAATGAGCCAGCAAGAAGTGTTCAAAAGCCGGAGAAAATATGTCGAATTCACGTGCCACCCGATCCAATTATTTTATAAAGGCTGGTTTGCAAATCAAGTTCACCTTTGTGATTGTGATGATTGTGCTGCTGGTTGCCACAATAACGTTTTTTAATTTGTATATCATCGGCGATTATGTGGTTCAAAATTCTAGTTCTTTGATAGAACTTAGGGATATGAAAAGCTTTATTTATACCGTATTTTCGATAGTTGGCTGGAGAATTGTAACATTAGGTGTAGTCTGTTTTTTTATATTGGCTATCATTGGTATATTTTATTCTCATCAATTCGCTGGTCCGTCATATAAACTGGAAAAATGCTTGCGGGAGATTAGTGCTGGGAATCTATCTTTCAGAATTCAGCTCAGGAGCGGAGACGCTTTGCATAATGTGGCAGATTCTGTTAATTATCTTGTTGATCAATTTCGTGGAGTCGTGGAGCAAAGTAGAGAGATCAGTCAAGAATTACACCAAAGGTCTGAAGGTCTTAAAGGTGAAGAAATCGAATCTTTTCGAGCTAAATTAAGTGAACTACAGGATTTAATGGCTGGATTCCACCTTTCTCAAGAAGAAATTGATGCGGCTAAGCTAGCCGTTAACGTAGCTCCAGATGAAACAGAAAAGTCATCGTGAGGTGATTTGTTGAGAGTAGAGCGGTTTTACGCTTTGGGCCTAACTGGAGGAATCGCTTCTGGGAAGTCTTTAGCAAGTAAGTACTTGAGTGACCGATATGCAATTTACGATGCTGATCAGATAGTCCATGACTTATACCGTACAGACATGGAATTAATTGATACTATTGGCAGGATTTTTGGCCCAAATGTTATAAAAAATGGTCAAGTAGATAGAAACAAACTTCGCGAGATAGTATTTAGTGATCGAAGATTGCTTCATGATCTTAATTCCTTGGTTCATCCGATTGTGGGGAAAGTTATCGTGGATGCCATACGAAAACATCGAGATACTAGAACCAGAGGTATTTTTGTTATTCCCTTGCTTTGTGAGAATGGCTGGAATAAAAAATTAGATGGAAGTTTATTGATTTCTTGTTCTGTGGAAAAACAAATACAGCGCTTGTACAAGAGGGACGGCTTTTCTAGGGATCGAGCAATTAGTATTATCAAAAGTCAAATGCCTCTTGAGCAAAAAATGAAATTATGTACATGGGTTATAAAAAATGATGATGAACCTCAGGATTTTTTTGATCGACTGAATGAGTGGGAGGATTCGCTGTGAATTATGAGTATGCGTCTAATTTCACTCTGTTTGTTCTCGTAGTTTCAATCATACTAAGCTTTACTTTGCGCAAACTTATACAAGACATTCAGTCTCTCAAAGAGGGGCTCATGCTGGATTTATCCAATTTCACGCGAGATTTGGTAGAAGACCATCCTACTCTCGAAAAATATAGGAAAATGGCCCTAATGTATTTTAGGCACGAGATGTTTGCGCATGCTCTAAGTTACTTCGAGCATCTTATTCATGAGCGAGTATTTATTCGCGAAGCTAGATATTACAAAGTTATTTGTTTAATGCGAATGAAGCGTAGTTCGGAGGCTTTGGAGGTATATGAAAATTTAGATTTAGGGCAGTATTCCAGTGAAGAGGTCCATCTTATGAGGGCATCATTTGCAAGGCAAAATCCATTGATTCGGTGGAAAGATGCGCTCTTACAGATACTGCTTACTAATGTCCCTTTTCAGTATTTACCACAACGGACTGGTCCCGATACTCGGGAGGCGGAAATAGAGCGAGTGATTACTTCATTGCCGACCCGATATTCGCAGGTTGTTCTAGAAGCTGAACAAGATAATATTTACATATTTACTGGCCATGATCAGCACCTAGAGCGTAAAGTTCGTTTGCATGTGGCACACCCCGATAGCCAACCAGATCGTTTTTTTGATTATCCAAAAATTCTAGCTCGGTTAGATTCAAGATTTTTTCCTGAAGTTTATGATTTACAACAAACTGGATTAGTCTATTACTCTCAAGAACGATTTGAGGGTCAAAGTTTATTTGCGGTTTTTCGACAAAATCGCAGGGAACAACGCCTGGAAGATACTATAAGAATTTGGATATCGATTTTAGGTGGTTTACGCTTTTTGATTATTAATAAGGTATTCCTAGAGCAGTTTGACTTAAGTGAAATTGGTTTGCATGTTCGTAAGAATAATTTATTTTTTTCAGGATCATTGTGCGAGTATTCAGTGGATCGTGCGCAACCCGTAGCTGATGCGGCCCGTGAGGTTTTATTGATAAATATGCAAGATGCTTTAGCAGATATTGAAGAACAAGAATCTAAAGAGACTTGGATCAAAGGGATCAATGATTTAAAGCAGGGTAGCCTTGATGATAATTATTTGTTACTTGAAGAAATGCATTCAAGGATGGTTTCGCTGAAGCAGGCTGACAAGGGTCAGTTAAGAGACCAGTTAACTCAAATTGAGAAAATACACAGGGCAAGTATTCACGGGTTGAAGGGTAAATACTCTATTGTTCGTAGATATCAAGGCGACCCGAGTAAATTGTTGAAAACTTTCTTTCGAATTAGCAATTTACATGATATCCGTGAAAAAATTTTGAGGTTGAAGATATATTGCGAAGAGTTGAAAACTATGATGGATCGCCAATCATTTGGAGTGTGCTACGATTTACTAGCACTTGATTTGGATAAGTTGGTTCACAGGCAGGAAAGTTTGTTTAGCAAACTAAGTAATCAAACTCCAGAAATTGAAGAGGAAGCTGCTCAGTTTTTAGAGCAACAGTACGAACTTTTTTTACGACTGAGTGATCAGCATTCTCAATTTATTTTAGAGCATGAGGTGGACTTGGTTTTGATACTGGAGGACTTTAGATCTGCTTATGTCGAGAGAAAAATAAATCTGGACTACAGCCCTAGCCTAAAAAGTTGCAGAGTTAGAGTTTTGGATCGCGAGGATTTTTATTCTCAAGTTATGATTATTCTAGAAAATCTTGCAAATAACGCATTTGAAGCTGGAGCAAGTGATTTGCGTTTAAGTCTTTTCTTAGAATCTAACGTTTTGAAATTAGAAATAAGGGATAATGGACCCGGTATCCCTGAGTCTATAATTTCAGATTTGGGTAGTGTCGGTGCTTACACCCTTGAGCATGGTGGTACGGGGCTTTTAGCTTCACGAGATACCTGTTTGGCTATTGGGGTTGGTTTTGAGGCTATCAGACTTGGGGATGGAGCAGGTTCACAGATTAATTTGCAATTTTCTACTTATCACGTTTGAGGTATTTTTATGGAAGTTCTCATTGTAGAGGATGATGAAAATTATCGTTTTGAAATAGAGCAGGAATTAGCGGGATATTTTGAAGCTTATGTCAATTTTCACTATGCTAATTGTTTGCAGGAAGCTCAAGAAATCATAGAAAATTCAAAGTTTTCAATCCAATTAATGTTGATTGATATTATTTTTCCACTGACAAAAAAAGATGTTTTAAGTGAAAAGGTAGATTATCGTGCAGGTGTTAAGCTTTTGGATTTTGCAAGGGATTCGGGTTATTCGGGCAATATAGTTGTGCTTTCGTCTCAGGATAAAAGTTTTGCCGTAGATTTGTTGATCCAATACAAAAATGTAACTGATTATGTCTTTAAGGATTCTGCTTGGAGAGAAATTCGAAAGAAAGTTGAAAAGCAGATCGAAGTTTTACAAACAAAGCAGTCATTATTAAACGAACTAAGAAAACGTGATTTTTTAGTAGGCGGAAGTGATGTAATTGATAAAATTAAGCGGATGAGTGTCAAAGTTGCCAACGTTGATACAACGATTTTAATAACAGGAGAATCTGGAGTTGGTAAAGAAGTGGCCGCTCGTTATTTCCATGAACATAGTAGTCGGTGTTTAGCTCCTTTTGAAGTTGTGAATTGTGCGGCTGTTCCTGAAGGATTATTTGAGAGTTTACTGTTCGGACATAAAAAGGGTTCATTTACAGGAGCAGATGAAGATCAAATTGGTTCATTCGAAAGAGCTCATGGTGGTACTATATTTCTAGATGAAATAGGTGAGTTACCACTTTTGATGCAGGGTAAGCTTCTTCGTGTTTTGCAGGAAAAAACTATTCAACCAGTTGGTTCTCAGCAACAAGTTACTGTAGATGTGAGGGTGATTACAGCAACGAATCGATCTTTGGAGGAAGCAGTACTGAATAAGCAGTTTCGAGAAGATCTATATTATCGAATTAATGTACTACCCCTAGAATTACCACCTTTACGGGAGAGGAGAGCTGATATTTCTCCCCTGATAAAGTACTTCCTTAGTTTGTTTCAACAGCGCACCGGTTTAGAGAAAGATATCGAAGTTAAGGCTATGAATCATCTTGAGAATTTTAAGTGGCCCGGAAATGTTCGAGAGTTGAAAAATTCTATCGAGCGATTAGTGATTCTGTCTGATGGAGACCAAATTACCTATGATGATGTAGTTAGTATATTACAGTTTACTGAAGAAGAGGATTATAGAGTCCATTTTCCAGCTGATGAAGTAAGTTATAAAGAAGTTAAGCAGCGTTTAATTGATGCTTTTCATAAAAGGTTTTTTTCGCACCATTTGAAACTTAATGATTATCAGATATCAAAGACCGCCCAATTGACCGGTTACAATCGTAATGATTTATCAGCGATCATAAAAAAGCTTGGTCTTAGCAAGTGCGACTCCTGACTATACAAGATGCAAGTTAAAGCATGCATTAATGGAATCAATGCACGAAAATCAGTGCAAAAAATTGTTAATCTCCATCGAAAATTGTGAAATTATGGGCGATATTGTTCTTGGCATGGAACTTGTTATATGGAACTATTCAGAAAGCGCTGACCTGACGTTATCTCACGATAAAGTGCAAGAATGCATAGGTCTATGAAAACGAATATTTAAGGAGGAAGCATGGTTAGCATGTCTCGTTTAAGATCAAAGGGTTTTACTTTGATCGAAATTTTAGTGGTAATTGTAATTATCGGAATTCTGGCCACAATGGGTATAGGTAAGTATGCACAGTTCTCTCGTGATGCTCGTAAATCCGGTTGTGTAAATAACCAGAACACAATTGATAAGGGTATCGGTATGTGGGAATCCAAGTATGTTGCCTTCAATCTAAAGTCTGGCAATAACGGAACTCTTACTTGTCTGTTCTACATGAATGGTAAAAAACATACCTTCACCGAGAGTAACGGGAGATTCCCAGGACGATTTAAGTCCACAGCTACGGGAAAGGATGACGAGGTGTATAACCAGATCCAAGACGAGACTGTATTTGTCTGTCCTGAATCGGCTAACTCCTACTCCGGTATTGATAACATCCCCAAGGCGGATAAAGACGCAACATCTGACTACAAGTGGCAT
>JAYZAC010000086.1:0-3800 GCA_036339875.1 bacterium
TGGAAAATTTGCCAATCACTTATGGAATTCGTATGTAGAAGCTCATGGAATTGATTCTATCCCAAGTAGAAATCATGTTGTTGAAACTTGTCGATTAGCTGGCCTTCTACATGATGTTGGTCATGGACCTATGGGCCATACGTTAGATGAAATTTATGCAAAAAATGGCTATGCATGTACCCATGAGGATATCGGTCGAAAAATAATCTTAGAAGAACTTGAAGTGATTATTAAAGGAATCAAAAGGTCACCAGAGGGGCACTTCACTGAAGAATTAGACCCTGAAGTTATTGCAGATATGATCAAGCTTCCTAAAGGACAGAAACACAAATACCACTGGGCTGAAATTTTTGCAAAGCTAATCAATGGTTTATATTGTGTAGACATTTTAGACTACCTCATGCGAGATTCTCATTTTTGCGGAACTCATGAGTACGGTACAGTAGATGTGGATCGATTTATGTATTCAACATTCGTAAGTAAAGAGGCTGGCTTCACTCTTCATAAAGGCTGTCTATCCGCTTTAAAGTCTTTTTTATATTCGCGATCTTTCATGTATGAAAACGTCTATCTACATCATAAAGTAAGAGCTTTTGATTTCAGTTTTGAGGAACTTTTTCGTAAAGCATGGGGATACTTAGGAGTAGGTAACCCAATGGATGATCTCAATCCTTTCTATCGGCTGGATGATTATCTCCTTTATTCAATACCAAATCTATGGTCTGATAGTGAAGTCAAAGAGAAACAAAGTATTGCTGTAGAATGGGATGCAATATTAAACAAAAATGTAACTTGGCGCTGCGTGTACGAAATGCAGTATTTCCCTAAAGATACTTTATCCAAGCTTTTTAACCCGACTGATGTTGAACAAAAAATGCTCGACTTGATTCGAACAGAAATACCAGAGCATATAGAAATTCGTGTAGATATTCCGTATCTATCTGTGCGACCTGAAAACTTCATGCGCGATAACAGCAAGAAAATTGCCATCTTTGATCCACACACTAATAGTTACGATACCCTTCCTTTAGAAAGAATATATAATGAAATTCCATTTCGTATGGTAATGATTCGTGTATACACACGTTCAACCGAAAATTTCGAAGAAGTCAAACAAGCGGTTTTTAAGGCATTATCCGTAGATGAATATCGTCAAAAGACTTCTATGTAAAATGGTCTTTTTAGACCCAAAATTGAATAACACTGGTAAACTAGTTAATTGAAGGGTTCCTAAGTTTTTTTAGTCTCCATACATTCAATCATCATCCAAGAAGGTCATATGAAAACAGGTGTAAATAATCTTAAAAAAGGAAACGTAATTTTAATAAACAAGGTTCTACATGAGGTAATAGATTATTACAATACGCAACCAGGTAAGGGAGGAGCGTTTTCTCAAATTAAACTCCGAAATATGGATACCGGTAGTATATTTGAAAAAAGGTTTCGTACCAGTGAATCAGTCGATCGTGCTCACTTAGATGACAAAGAAGTTCAGTATCTCTACAGCGATGGAACTGATTTCCATTTTATGGATAATGAATCCTATGAGCAATTTACATTAAGTCCAGAAATGTTAGGCGATAAAGTTAACTTCATGATCGAAAATTGCAATATTATGGTGAAATTTCATGAAGGTAAGGCCCTAACTGTTGATCTTCCATCGGCTGTGATTCTGAAAGTAACTTATACTGAACCAGGAGTTAAGGGTGATACTGCTTCTGGCGGAGCAACAAAACCGGCCACTTTAGAGACCGGTTACGAGTTGCAGGTACCACTCTTTATTAACATCGACGAAAATATTAAAGTCGATACTCGTACTGGCAAATACATGGAACGTGCCAAGGTATAGTAATGCAATCTAATCAGGTCGACAGATCCAAATATCCAGGTGGATTAATCACTGGCGTAATGCCCGGCTCAATAGGTAAAGAACTCGGTATAAATCCAGGTGATAAACTCCTAAGTATTGATGGTCAACCTCTTATCGATATTCTTGATTACCGATATCTAATTGCTGATGAAGAAATCGAGGTCGTAATCGGTCGTGGAGATAAAGAACTCCACTTCGAACTTGAAAAAGACTACGATGAAGATCTCGGTTTAGAATTTGAAGATGTTCTATTCGATCAAATAAGACGTTGTAAAAATAATTGCGACTTTTGCTTTATATATCAATTACCAAAAAAAATGCGTCGCAGTCTTTATGTTAAAGACGATGATTACCGACTTTCCTTTCTTTATGGTAATTACGTAACCTTAGCTGGTTTGAAAGATGAGGATTATGAGAGGATCATTCGATACCATCTTTCGCCATTGTACGTTAGCGTTCATGCTAGCGACCTGCAACAACGTCGAAAATTACTTCGTAATGATCGTGCAGAAGATATTATTGAGCGCTTAAATTATTTAATTTCACATGGCATAGAAGTATATACTCAAGCCGTAATTGTGCCCGGATTAAACGACGGGGAAACCTTAAGAAGGACAATGATCGAAATGGCACAGCTATATCCTGGTGTTCGCGCCCTGGGGGTTGTACCTGTTGGCTTAACACAATACCAAAGTAGACTCAAGCGATTAAATCCTCACACGCAGGAGGAGGCTCGTGACTGCATACGCATGATTGAAGCTCAACAAAAACAATTTTTATCCTCTATGAGAACCCCCTTTGTTCAAGTAGCTGATGAGTTCTACCTTAAAGCCAACTTACCATTTCCTAGTGAAGAGCACTATGATCATTATGACCTATTAGAGAACGGTATTGGAGCCGCCAGACAAATGGTCGATGATTTTTTTGAGCATTATAATCCTAGAGAAGCCGGCCCAGATAAGACTGTTGGAATAATAACTGGCGAAGACGGAGCATTAATTTTTCAAGAGTATATTTTACCGTTTCTGCAGCCTGAACATCGCACTAAAATAAAAATATTTCCCATAAAAAATAATCATTTTGGCGAATCTGTAACCGTTTCTGGGCTCATTACAGGCGGAGATTTAATATCGCAACTAGACCCAGGAGAATGCAGCCACTATTTCTTACCTGACAATTGCTTAAAATTTGATCAACCCGTTTTTCTCGATGACATCGACATAAGCTCTGTTCAGAATCATCTGAACGCTACTTTGGAAGCTATTGCTCCAACTGGCCAAGATTTGGTGGAAGCAATTTTTTCAATTTAGTTACCCTTCTCGGAAAAAAATATAGGAGAGCTTCTCCACTCCTAGAGGGCTCAGTATCCGAAAACACTTCAAATCCTTGTCTTTTCTCAAGGTGCTTTTCAATCCCAGATAACTCATAAGTACGTTCCTCGGATCTCAACTCGTGCTGTTCTCCGTATTTCAAAGCTAAATCTAGAATACTATTCATTGACTTGACTTCATACTCATCATTCAGCGACCGCGCATCTTCAAGTAAAATTTCTAAATTCGAAGACTTCTGACTTTGAAAAATATATAAATAGGTGCCCGGCAAAAGCTCTGACGCACCATGTCCAGCTATACAGCCAATATACCTAGCTGTTAACTGATATAGCAGATAATTATAAAACAAGCCCATAACTTAACCTAAAAAATCAACTGTTCCTAAACCTTGACGAACAACTTCGACTCCATAGTCATCTGCTCGAATAACGGTTGAGGGCTCATCATAGAGAACCCCCCCGTCTATAACCAAGTCTACCTTTGATCCGTAATAATCTCTCAGATAATAGGCTTCAGCACCAGAAATATTACTTTCTGGATCCCCTGCTCCTGCGAAAAATAAAGGATTACCCAATTCTTGAACTATTTGAGAACAAATT
>JAYZAC010000087.1:0-7635 GCA_036339875.1 bacterium
AGGAAAACCACCCTCTACAATAAATTGATCCATCTTAATACCTTTCTAAATCTCAATAATCTGATCAGGCTTTGATTTTGGAAATAAATCCATTTTACGTCGTTCTCCTCCATCAGGAGGTCCAGAATTTGATTGCCTTCGATCATCTACAAGATGACATTTGCATAAATGATTTGCAGCTGCCCATTTCATTGCTGGCTCGATTTCCTTACAAATTGCTAACACTTCTGGACATCTAGTGGAAAAATAGCATCCCGGCGGAGGATTTATAGGCGTAGGTACATCACCCTGTAATAAAATACGCTCAACTTTTCTACCTGGCGTCGGCTTAGGCAGTGCAGAAAGTAAGGCTCGAGTATAAGGATGTTTAGGTTCCTTAAATAACTGCTTGCTATTAGATATCTCTACCATCTGCCCTAAATACATCACACCAATATTATCTGAAATATGCTTAACCACTGACAGATCATGAGCAATAAAGATGTAACTTAAACCCATTTCTTCTTTCAGATCCATCAAAAGATTAAGAACTTGAGCCTGAACCGATACGTCTAGTGCCGAAACCGACTCATCACAAACAATAACAGAAGGATTTACCGCAATAGCCCTTGCGATACCTATACGCTGACGCTGCCCACCAGAAAATTCGTGAGGATAACGGTTCAGATAAGTAGATGAAAGTCCTACTTTATTCAAAAGTTCCTTTACCCGATCATTTTTCTCTTTCTCATTTTCAACCATTCCATGCACTAAAAGTGCTTCTCCAATAAGATTCGAAACTGTTTTTCTGGGGTTTAGACTCGAGTATGGATCCTGAAAAATGATTTGAATCTCACGTCGAAGTGATCTTAAAGTATGAGAATCACATTTGGTGATATCCTGTCCCCGGAAAAAAATATTTCCAGAGGTCGGCTCCAATAGTCTGAGGATACAACGTCCCACTGTGGTTTTACCGCATCCGGATTCGCCTACTAAACCCAGCGTCTGACCTTCCTGAAGTTTAAAACTTACGTTATCTACAGCTTTTACCTCTCCGACCTTTCTTGAAAGCAAACCTTTTTGAATTGGAAAAAATTTCCTAAGTTGCCTTACCTCTAATAAAGGTGGCTCAACAGCCTCGTTCTCTTTGTTAGATTTAGGATAATGATTTTCCACAGTCTCACTCTCTAGCTTTATCTACAAGATGACAGGATACCAGATGACCCTCACCTATTTCTTCAAGAGTAGGCTCCTCAATCATGCAACGTTCAGTACTATGAGGGCAACGATTATTAAATTTGCAACCTACTGGAAAATTCATCGGATTAGGAACGAACCCTGGTATTGGAGTAAGTCTAGGTTTATCCTCCTCGACATTAGGAATTGATGCAAACAATCCTTGAGTGTATGGATGTAGAGGATTTCTGAACAATTCTTCAACTCTAGCAATTTCAACGATTTTTGATCCATACATGACTACAACTCTGTCACAAACCTCAGCTACAACCGCTAAATCATGAGTAATCATAAGTACTGACATATTACTCTCTTGCTGTAGCTCTGCCATTAGCTCCAAAATCTGGGCCTGAATTGTAACATCCAGAGCAGTAGTCGGTTCATCCGCGATTAAAAGGGACGGATTACAGGACAAAGCCATTGCAATCATTACTCTCTGCTTCATTCCTCCCGACATTTGATGTGGATATTCATCAATCCGCATTTCTGGAGAAGGAATCCCGACTTTTCTAAGCATCTCAATTGCTAATTCACGGGCTTCATCGTCATCTTTTTCGGTGTGAAGGGTAACCGCCTCCACTATTTGATCTCCCACCGTAAAAACTGGATTAAGACTAGTCATTGGCTCTTGAAAGATCATAGCAATTTCATTCCCTCTAATCTCTCGCATTCTATGATCAGAAATTTTTGTTAAATCTTCACCTTTAAACATAACTCGGCCATTTACAATCTTACCCGGAGGCTGCGGGATTAAACGAATTATAGAATGTGCTGTGACTGATTTACCGCATCCAGATTCTCCCACTAAACCGAGAGTCTCACCCTCAAGGATTTCATAATTAATGTTATTAACGGAGGGTACTACACCGCGATCGGTGAAAAAATGTACACTTAAGTCTTCAATTTTCAACAAGCTCTGAGATTTTCTAGGTTGATTATTTTCCAACTGCCCTACATTCCTTTTCTCTGATTTAACCATAATCTAAATCACCTATTCTAGCGTCTTTGCTTTGGGTCCATAGCATCTTGTAAACCCTCACCCACTAGATTAAATACAGAGACTACAAAAAAAATCGCAAATCCCGGTGCAAGAATTAACCATAGCTTAAATTCTTGTCGTCCTTGACTGAGAATTTCACCCCAAGAAGGTGCAGTAACGTCACCCAATCCCAAAAAAGACAAGGATGACTCTATCAATATTGATGAAGCTATTCCAAAAACAGCGGTAACAATTACAGGACCCAATGCGTTTGGAAGAATATGTCCAAAAATTATCCTAGGTTTCGAGAAACCTAGTGATATGGCTGCCTGCACATAATCCATATTCTTCAATTTTAAAAACTCAGCACGTACTAAACGGGCGACTTCTGGCCAACGTGTTAATCCAATAATCAACATTACGTGAAAAATAGACCTCTCATGAATTAGTGCAGATAAAGTCAATATGAGAAAAAAAGTTGGAAAACATAACATTACCTCTATTAGCCGACTAATCATCAGGTCAACAAACCCTCCGAAATATCCAGCACAACTACCCAGAATCACTCCTATGAAAATATAAATTCCCACAGCCACAAGACCAATAGTTAAAGAAATTCTAGTTCCAAAAACCATTCGAGAAAAAACATCACGCCCTTCTTTATCAGTACCCATCCAGTATTCATTTGAGGGTTGAGCAGGATGACGACCCATTGTATTTGGCGTGCGAAAAGCATGTTGTTTGAGTGGCCAAGCAGTGGATACTGTCTCACCCTTATCAAGTACCGATTGTGCGGTCGACTCCCAATCTTGAAATGGTAGTTTCATAGGATTTAGTTCAATCATTAAAAATAAACTAAAAGAAATCAACCCGTAGAAAAAAAATAATTTAGGAAAAAAATCAAAAAATCTCCAATTCAAAAAACGATTTAAGAAATAAATCAAAAGAACAAAAGGTGGCATCAAAAACATTTGAATGTTGAAAAAAATATCAACACCATTTTCGAAAAAATTACGATCAAAAAGAGCTGCAAACCAAGGGAATCTTATCTCATCAAAAGTAGAATAGAAAAATGGCTTATCTAGACTTATTAGTGGTGCATAAATAGCCATTAAAACCAATGTAGCTACGGCAATTAAGCCAAACATCGGTAAAAAACCTTTGCTGAACTGTTCCCAAACTATGTTCCAATAGCTAATTTTTTCGATCTGTTCTTCTTGCATAACAGCCTCCATTAGCTATATGTAATGCGTGGATCAACCACAGCATAAAGTATATCTGAAATAAGTAATCCAATTAATGTTAATACCGCGGAAATTAGTTGAATTCCCATAACCATATTGTAATCTCTATTCAGCACCGCCTGATAACCTTCCAGACCTATTCCAGGAAGGTTAAAAATTACTTCGATAATTACCGAGCCACTCACGACAGTAGGCAAAATACTTCCTAATAATGTCAGTATCGGGATAAGCCCATTACGAACAGCATGTTTTAATATTACCACCCATTCATTTAGTCCCTTGGCCCGAGCAGTTTTTATATAGTCAGAATGAATAACATCTAGTAAACCGGTTCGAGCGTAGCGAGATAAGGAAGCTAAAGAAATATAAGTAAGACAAACCAATGGTAAAAACATATGCCAGACAATGTCATAAAATTTACCCAATAAAGTTAAGTCATTAGAATTTAAGGAGTGAAAACCACTGGTAGGAAAAAATCGTAAAGATTCGAAATCACTTCCTTCGGAAAACAAAAAAAGTAATACCGTACCCACAAAGAAAGTCGGTAGAGAATACAGCATGAAAAGAACAACTGTCATACCCTGATCAATCCAAGTTTTGGGAAATACTGCTGAATAAATCCCTATGGGAACAGCCAAAAGATACGTCAAGAAAATCGATATCCCAGATAATGCAATAGAATACTGAAGTCTATCCATGATTTTAGGAAGCACTGGTCGCTTATCTACGAATGAAATACCAAAATCTAGATTTAGAAGATTAGTCATGTACTTTGCAAAACGAGTATCAAAAAGCATGGTGTTTATTTTTTGCCATAAACTGTACTCAAATCTAAGACTCACATCCGTGTAATAATTCAAAACTTTATCAACCAACATACGCTTTTCAGATTCGCTCATGGACTCCCTATATACAAATCGAGAAACTAACTTATTCTCCTCTTCAATTTGATTGTTAAGCATTTTCTGCTCATCAGAAAGGCGTTTTCCATAAGAGTGAATCAGAGCTCTTTGAGCATTATCTCTAAAAATACGCAAAGCATAGTCTCTTAAAAATGGCTCTGATGGAGATGCGATTATTCTTGCTAGATGGGGCAATATAAAATTTCCATAATCTTGTAAAGTTTCAGTAGCATAATTTTTCAGCTTACTTCGATTTTCACCTTGAGGGTTGAATTTATTTATCAAAAGCTCCTGAACTTCTGAATCTTGTATTCCTATGGATAAAAATAAAAAATTTGAGTTGAAGACTCGCGTGTTTATAAGTATGGGCTTATCTAGATGAAATTGTTGTTTATATATGCGATACCCATCCATACCACCTTGCCGAGTGGATTCACTATCGCCACCTTCTGCCCCTCCAGGTCTACCAGGCGCTACTTGAAGAATTATAAAAATAATCAAAGTAATCGCAAACAAGGTGGGTATCATCACCAATAATCGTTTAAATATATACTGTTTCATAGCTACTAACTGGAGTTATTCCACGTACCAATTTAATGTTTGAATATGTGGGCGAATAACCTGAAAACTTACATTCTTCAACCTAGGCTGAGTAGCTACCACAACCTTTTCAGAATAAAGAAACGTGTAAGGTTGTTCTTCGTGCATAATTTTATGAAACTGATGTTGTAATTTAACTCTTTCATCCGCATCGAATGTATTCCTTAATGTCTCGATAATCTTATCTGCTTGTTTATTACGGAAGCCCACGCGGTTAGAACTTTTGGGTAAATCCGCCTGAGAAGAATGAAAAATCTGATATGGGTCCCCGTCAAAATCTAAGCCCCATCCTCCTGTAAAAGCTACAAACTCTCTATCTTCCATCCGCTTGAGCATCACAGACCATTCCACTGGAACTAAACTACATTTAACTCCAATTTTATATAAATTTTCTTTGAATAAAGTACTCCAAGAGCGCACCTCTGGTCGATATCCGTAAATGATCATAGGAAATTCGAAATCTTTCTTCTCACCGTCGATTAGTTTATCTCTAATTCCATCGCCATCTGAATCGCTCCAACCCGCTTGCTCTAGTAGTTCAGCAGCCTTACCCAAATCAAATTGATATTCTTGAATACTTTCATCATAAGCTCGTGAATGCCGGTAAAAGTTGCCTGTAGTTAAAGTACCCAAACCATTTAGTATATTTTTAATCACGAAAGGTCTATCAAACGCATGAGTCATAGCACGACGGACTCGTTTATCTGAAAAGCGATAATCATCAATGTTCCAGCCAATATATCTATAAACCATACGTGTTACTGTATGCACATTATAGGTACCATTCTTGTATGGACTTCCAGGTACTGCATCTACGATATGCTCGCGATACTGCGAAACTGGTAAGCCATGTATATCTAATGTTTTTGAGTTAAAGTTTAAGAGTTGTTGATTCTTATCTCGAATCAAATGGTAATTTATCTCTTTAATTGGTGGAAGTTCTCCATTAAAGTCTTCAAACCGTCTCAATTGAATAATTTTTCCTTGATCCCATCTTAAAAATTCGTAGGGTCCGCATCCTATGGCACGGTTATTGTACCAGTGTTCATTAAACTTTAATCCCGACGTAGCCTTGGGAAACTCGACTCCATCTTCATCAAAAGCGTATAACCAGCGAGGCGTGGGATACATCTCGAGTGTAAATGCAACAGATTGATAAGTTTTTGTTTTCCAGCGGACTTGCAAAGTGTGGTCATCTATAGCTTTATAGGACTCTATATCCTGATAATAATTGCGGCTATGAGCCGCCTGTACTTGAGGATTCAAAATTAGATCCAGTGTGTATACAAAATCATGCGCAGTGACCTGATGATCCTTATCAAGCCATTTATACCTTGAATTAGTGAAATCAACCCTTGGCTTATGCCAGAAATAATTAGGTTTTAGGTAAATTGTATAAAGTTTAAAATCATCCGTGACCTCAACTCGATGAGCTAACTGACCATAAAAATTTGACGGATCACTCGGTGATCTTTTAGCAAGAGATAAACTAACATACTCCTGAATATCCTCGCGAAGAGGAGCAGCATTTTCAATAATGAAATTCATCCCTTTCGGATCAACACCCTGAAGTCCATATACTTTGTGAAACTTACCCTCCGAATTAACACCACTAGGAGCTGGAGTCGGTGACTGTCCCTTTAGAAAATTAGATACATGTGGATGCAGCCATTTACTATTATCATTCACTTTGTTTGCAGCATTTGGTGTTTGAATCGCCATGACACCACGATCGAGTCTCTTTCCTAGTCTCTCTATAACTTTCGTAAGCCTACTTATGTTTTGTTTTAATTTTTCAGACTCTTTACGCTGCTCAATAAAACGCTGCTCCCAGGAATCATTCTGCAAAATTAATAAAATTAGTAACAACAAACACGCTGGATAAAATAGCGTTCTAATAATATTGGTAGTGAATCCGTTCTGCTTCATGTATATCCTTGTCGAACCTAAGCCCTTATTCTAGATCACTTGTATTTAAGGGACTAATTGATTGTGTTAAAAATAGAAATGAGTTCCACCTAATATTTTTAGGACTGTTCTGATACCATAGGACAAGCTACAAATCTACCGGAAGAACATTCTCGAAACTCCGGCTGTTGGGAAGCACACTCAGGTTGTGCCAATCTACACCTTGTACGAAATCCACAACCAGATGGCTTATCCGTTGGAGAAGGTACGTCACCCTCTAATACTATTCGTTCTTTCTTATCTGCACGAGGGTCAGCAACTGGAGTTGCAGACATAAGAGCCTGTGTATAAGGATGTATGGGATTAGCGTAGATCTGCTCCGCTGTACCTAACTCAACCATATCACCCAAATACATGACAGCAATTCTAGTCGATATATGTTCAACGATGGCCAAGTCATGTGCAATGAACAAATAGGTCAAACCAAACTCTTCCTGCAAGTCCATCATAAGGTTAACTACCTGCGCTTGAACCGAAACATCAAGTGCTGAAACTGGTTCATCTGCGATGATAAGTTTCGGATTGGTAGATAAAGCCCGCGCTATTCCAATTCTTTGTCTCTGTCCTCCCGAAAATTCATGTGGATAGCGCTCTGCTTGATCCTTTCGTAATCCAACTTTTTCTAGTAAATACAAAACCTTATCATAGCGTTCTTTAGCAGTCATACCAGGTCGATGAATAATCAAAGGCTCTTCAATGATAGAGCGTACAGTCATTCTTGGATTTA
>JAYZAC010000088.1:0-9049 GCA_036339875.1 bacterium
CCTAATCGATAACTTATTTTTGACAAGACAAATTTGTTTCTAACGATCCTTTGATCTGATTGTGATAGGGTGGAATTGACTCCAGAAGTCCAGATTGAAATAATTTTGATAAGAAAATGCGATCTATATTTTTTGATAAGATATCAGTTGTTTTATCAGATTTTGCTAGCTTAATGATAGCGGTCTCGAGTTGTTGAAGGTATGCGTTACACGGCTCTATATTTTTATTCTTATGACTAGATTTTTCGTTCAATCTAGCCTCAAGTTCAACTATCTTATGACGCAATGATTGTATTTCTATCTTTAAGCCTTTAATGATATCTATTAACTCGTGCACATTTGGTGAGATCGGAATGGGTGAGGGTATGGGGGGCTCAGGATAAGGTAGTGGTAAAGGTGGTCTAGGGTCCCGTGGGTCAGTTGGGTCTACGGGTATCGGTGCCGGATCAATCCAAGCTTTTGAGCGTAATCCTTGAGAGCTCTCGGGGTTGAATTTCTCTACTCCGTAAACTTCATTAAACACCGAATTCACGAAAAAGATTATTACAGTGGTAGTTAGGTAAACTAATACACGTTTCAAGTTTGCCACTCTATTAATCCAATTAGGTACGATCTCCTGGCTTGGAGTCTACCTCTTCGATACTCTGTTGGTTCTCACGTTCAATAGCTTCCTCTACTAGAATTCTAGCTACTGATTGATCTTTATCATCATCCATGGGAGATATTATCTGATCACGGTCTGCGTCGTAGCCGCTTTCGCTATCTTCATCCGCTGACGAATTGTCTTCTTTATCATCAGATGCTTCAACTTGCCAGCGTTTCTTTGGCTGCGGAGGTCCAATTTCTTCACCCGCTTGAAGAGATTTCAATTCATCAACCGTAAGGGTTTCATGAGTAATGAGAGCTTCAGCGATTCGGTTGAGTATTTCTCTATTGTCCGTTAGTAATTTCTTGGCTCGTGCTAATTGAGAACTAATGATCGAGTGGATTTCGTCGTCAATATCCCGTGCAGTAGATTCACTGTAAGATTTGATTCCAAAGAAATTATCGGTATTTTCACTATAATTAATTGTACCAAGCTTCTCACTCATGCCCCATTTAGTAACCATTGCGCGGGCAAAATGAGTGGCTTTCTGAATATCATTGGTCGCTCCTGGCGTGTATGTACCAAATACGACTTCTTCAGCGCATCTTCCACCCAGTGCAACACAAATGTCATCGATGATCTCTTCGCGCGTTTTCATGTCTTCCTTAGGTAGGTATGAAACCATGCCTAGGGCTCTTCCGCGAGGTATAATGGTTGCTTTATGAATCTCCATTCCCTTGGGAACAAGTAAGCTAACTAGTGCATGTCCAGCTTCATGATATGCTGTATTTCTAACCTCATTGTCAGACAAGACTTTAGATCGTCTCTCCGGTCCCATGAGGACTTTATCTCTCGCTTCTTCCAGGTGGTGCAGTTGGACTTTTTCATCGTTGAAACGAGCGGCTAACAATGCCGCTTCGTTTACCATATTTGCTAGATCAGCACCCGAGAATCCTGGGGTGGCTTTAGCAAGGCGCTCAACATCAATACTATCAATAATTGGTACATTCTTCATATGTACTTGAAGAATACCCTCACGACCTTTGATATCCGGTAAGTCAATCGTCACTTGGCGGTCAAATCGTCCCGGTCGTAGCAGTGCCTGGTCCAAGATGTCCGGCCTATTTGTTGCGGCAATGATCATGATTCCTGTATCTCCCTCAAAACCATCCATTTCTACCAACAGTTGGTTTAGGGTTTGTTCACGCTCATCATTACCACCAGAGATGCCCTGGCCTCTCTGTCTACCAACGGCGTCGATTTCATCAATAAAAATAAGGCAGGGAGCAGACTTCTTTCCCTGCTCAAATAAATCACGCACTCTGGATGCTCCAACACCAACGAACATTTCGACGAAATCGGAACCTGATATATGAAAAAATGGGACGTTAGCTTCTCCGGCAACGGCTCGTGCTAGCAAAGTTTTACCAGTTCCAGGAGGTCCCATCATTAGAACTCCTCTAGGAACCCGAGCACCCGTTTTCTTGTATTTTTTTGGATACTTTAGGAAATCAATAACCTCAGCTAATTCTTCCTTCGCTTCGTCACATCCAGCTACGTTCTTAAATGTAACCTTTTCCTTCGTTTCAGTGAACATTTTGACTCTGGAACGGCCGAAACTCATACCTCGTGGTGAGCCACTTTGCATTTTGGATATAAAATAAAACCACAAGCCTATAATGATTACCCAGGGTGCTAGATTGAATAAAATTTGCAGCCATCCGGGCCAATCCTCAAGTGGAAGGAACGTGACTTTGACGCTATCTTTGTTTTTCAGCAGCAATTCAAGATATGGAGGAGTCATAGCCTGAGGCGCAATCGTCCTGTAGTTTTCGTTTTTCGTGCTTTCAAACTCTATGTTGATATGTTTGACCGTTACACTTATCACGTGACCACGCTCGACCATCTCTATAAAACTTGAATATGGTAGTTCATGTACATCATTTTCTGATGCAAAATGAGAGAAGATGGCAAGTATCACTATTGCCATCAAGATATACAAAGTAAAATTTTTAAATCGGGGCTGCAAAATTGGCTCCTTCAGTTAACGCAAGCCGAACGCCTAATCTAACACAAATCTAAATTTTTCGGGTAAAAAAATAACCTCTTCAGCACAGCTTTGCCTAGTATTTAATAGATTTTCTAGGGAGTTTTCAAATAGTTCCAAAGAGGTTCGTCATCAAAACTTCAATTTGAACATCTAATTTTTGGTACTCTTAATACTGAAGGTTCTTAATCCAGCAAAGTTTCGTGGTTTGGCCACGCGGACCCAATGGTAATTGAAAGTTAGTTTGTGCGGTTCTAGATGATCGATACTTTCAAGATCAAATGTTTGTCGCGAGTCTAGGGGCTCGGTTATTTCGACATAATGTTTAATTTGCGTACTTTTATTTTTTTCGCGCCACTCATATACATCCGTGATTAATCGGTCAAAGTTATTGTCTGGATGCTCATAAATCCTACCAGTTAAATAAATTAATTCACGTTCCCAATCAGTTGCTCTTAGGTCATCAAGTTGTTCGGAAAGCATTCCCATGTATTGCACTAGCTGTCTTAAATCATCATAGCTTCGTAACGTATAGTTACGCGTAATATTGGATCCTTCGTGTTTTCTGTATTCAGGTAATCGAACTTTCCAAGCCCCAGTTCCTTGATCTAATATTTCTACATTATTTTGATCTTCCGAGTTCTCGGTCTCTTCAGACCCAGCTAAAACAAGTTCGATGGGTCTTTCTTGAAAGGCAAATATTGCTGCTGACATAAAACCTTTAGGTTTTTGACCATCAATACTATAAAAGGAAGAGGATTCCTGTGGAGGTTTTTTGAGTTCATAATGAACCAAAAATTTAGAAATCTCTTCTGACTCAACCTCAGTTTCCACCTTAGTTATGACGCGTATATCCTGATCTAAGGGAGAATTCAGATACACAGCTATCTCTCCATTACGAATACTTGGCGGCGCCTTAAAAGGGCCCGCTGCCTTTACCCATAATTTTAGAAATTGTTTGGCAGAGTATCGACCTTCAGACTTATCTTCAAGGGAAGATTTAGTGTTGATTATGCGAGCTCCGTTATACTTTAACTCAGTTCGTTTAGATTCGTCTTTTTTCGAGTTGTTATTATCTGACCGGCTACTAAAATTGAAATATCCAGGATTACGAGCGCCCCGACCGTAATAAGCTAAATAGGGATAAGCCATTCTTCGGTAATTATAAGTTGAGTAAAGATATCTATAATGATTGTAGGCATTAGGATTCGATATTCCTGAATGTCCATAAATTCTGTTTTGAAGTGGACCTGTTTGTCTAATTGGAGTCGCAGGCTTGTTTAATCCCATGATACTAGGACTTGGTATGTAAATATTGGTCGTTTTTATTTGGGAGTTATTTGTATCGGAAAGTAAAGGTAAATTGGCTAAACAGACTCCATAGATCATCGAGAAAAAGAGTGAAGGGATTAAAAGTTTTCGAATTGAAGTCATAAATACGTCACGGGTAGTATGGCTACTGATAAACAATACGTAAACGTAGTTTTTTTGTTGCATGTTAAGTAATGCTAGATTTTTGACTAAGCTTGTAAGAGTCTATTTTAGGGGCCACTCGTTCGATAATTGTACTGGTAGCACCTGTAAAAGTTCGCACAACTTCACCAGCTTCCTTTCCAATTTTGAGTCGAAGACTTTCATTGTCTAAGAATACCTCTAACTTTTGCTTTAATTCTTCAATGTTGTGCACCTTGCTCGAAGCTCCTTGAGTTTCAAAGTGCTGAGTAATTTCACGAAAATTTTGGACAAATGGGCCGTAAAGTATTGGTTTATAAAATAGCGCAGGTTCTAGAATTGAGTGACCGCCAATATTTTCAAAACTTCCTCCAACCACACAAATAGTTGCCCCTTCATATAAGTTCGCTAGTTCGCCATAGGTGTCCAGAAACATTATATCGAAGTCTTCTCCTGAAAACTTACTTCGAAGGCTAACTTTCAACCCTAGTAATTTAGCTTGTTGAGCATAGTCGCTTAAAAAGTTTAAGTGTCGAGGTGCAATAATATGGCGAATTCTACGCCCTTCATTGTGCAGTTCACGAATCATCTCGATTATCCAAGAAGTTTCCACTTGATGAGTTGAGCCGTATACTACGATAGGAGGGTCAATATCTTGGAATAAGCTTTGCATTATGATTCTCGTTGGTGATTCAAGATTAAAGAGGAGTTGATCGTATTTGAGATTACCGCTAAATTCTGCAGAGGAACTTCCTAGTTTCATAATACGATCTCGATCTTGTTTTGTTTGCATATAAAATTGAGGATGTTTAAGTAGAGGTTTAAGAAACCATTTGAAACTAGAGTAGCGTTCGAAAGATTTGTCCGAGATTCGGCCGTTTACAAAATTTACAGGAATACCTCGCTTCTGACACTCTGACAGAAAATTTGGCCAAATCTCTGTTTCTAATATAAAAACGTATTGTGGGTTAACTTGATCTAAAAATCGAATGACACTTGATCGGTAGTCTAAGGGGAAAAAAATATGGAAGTCCGCAGGGATTGTATCCTGTGCCCTATGATGGCCTGTTTCAGTAACATTTGAGAAAATTATCTCAGCCTCTGGATATCGCTTTTTTATCGCATCAACAAATGGTTGCGCTGCTACGGTTTCCCCAACACTTACGGCGTGAATCAATATTGTAAACCGATTAATTTGTCTATGTGGAAGTCGGAATATTCCAAATCTTTCAGACAACGGTCGGGTATATTTTTTATAGGAAAATCTACCTCTAACAAAATGAAAAATTAGTAGAGGGAAAAGTAGCCAAAGTAGTAAGTTGTAAATTACATTTCTCATTTGCGCTTAAATTGCTTCCAAATGTCGTGAAGCCAAAAATACTGTTCGGGATATTCCGAGATTAATCTCTCTAGACGCTTGATATAAATTTGAGTCGTATTATAAACAATTTGCTCTTGATCCTCACCTTCCTGAAGTGGAATTTCCTCAAGTACTTCCATATCCAGATATTTACCTCTTCTGATACATACTGTGTATATGAGAGGTACTTTTTTTAAGAGTGCGGTTTCGGCGGGTCCCAGCGGAAAGTTAGTTTTACGCCCAAAAAAATCGATTACTTGTCCTCTTCCTTGGTCACCCACTAGTCCCATTATTTCGCCTTGGTCTAATACCTCGTAAATTTTTTCGCGGATCCCAGATTTTTTTTCGATCAATTTCATGCCAGCTACTTGGCGAAGTTGCATGAAAAGTTCATCGGCTAATTTAAAGCTAAGACGTTGATATAGGCCACTAACTTGGAGATCAAATTGGGCGCACCAGCTCATGACTTCCCAGTTTCCAAAGTGACTTGTGAGTAAAATTACTCCCTGGTTTTGTTTACGAAGAGCTTGAAAAATTTCCATACCGTCGAATCGTAACCACTTTTTCATAGTAGTTTTGAAAAATGGTAGACAAAAAACCTCAACTAGAGAACATCCGAAATGCTGAAAACATTTTCTAGCAAGATTAACTGGATCTCTTTCTGGAAAAGCTATCTGCATATTTCTGACTGTGATTTTTCTGCGCCTAGTCATCAGTATAAAGGCTACATCTCCAACGCGCGACCCCAGCCAGATTTGCAAGCTTCTTGGGAATTGTGAGATGACCCACCCGGGAAGTAAAAATAACATTTTTTTCATACATACAGACTTACCATGTTGAATTAATAGCTGCAACTATGTAGAGAATCTTTTGAACTCATGCCTCCGTATGATTAAAATACCCAACCCATGAGATGTTTTATCGTAACTACAAGTTTTTTAATAATAGTCTTCTTCATTGGTTGCGGTGCGCCTACTGGAAGCGGACTTGATTCTACGTTAAATTCTAACAGTAATAAAATATTGCAGGTTGACGAGGTTTTAGCTGTAGATGACATACTTATTAATTCAACTTTGAATATTGGGACTGGGATTGAGAATGGTGTGATTACAGGTATTTTAGATGTTGGTACATTAGTTACCAATTCAGAAGGCAAGATAAGTCCTTTTTCGATTTCTTTGAGTGCTCAAACGAGCTATCTTTTCTTTCAAATATCCGGCGGTCAAAATGGTGTAGGAGGCCCTGACCTGAGCGGTGATAGTCGATTTTTTGGTGTATTAGATTTAGATAACGAACTGACCAACCAAGTGCAGAATAGAATTAATATAAACCCTTTGAGCAGCATAATTAGCTATGCTAAATCTCAAAGCCCTGGACGAAAAGTAGCTGATTTAACATTAAGTGCAGTCAGTCCTTTCTTCGAAGCTACAGCTACAGCGGGCATTGATATTAATTCTTCGCATTACAGCGGGAGGACCTCTGATGAGATTGAATCAGATGGCGATGGAATTCTCTTTCAAATCATGAATGAGATGATACGGACTGCCTCTACCGATCAGATAGGAGCTACCGTTGTAGATAAAATTGCTAATTTTTGCAAACAACTGGAGCAGGAAGTTTCTTTTGGTCAAGATGTGTTTACTGCTGAAGGTAATGTGTTTCAAAGCTTAAGTAATGTTGCCCAAAAGCTATCTACATCGCCTAATGCTTTTGGAGAATTTTACAGTAATGCACTTTCGATGTTGAGTACCAGTGATGCATCTTTTAAGCCCACTGCCTTTTCATCAGGAATTCAAGAATCATCAAATATTCTTATAAGTTCTCAGGTTTATTTAGATAATTACTCTGCAGAAATTAATAGTGTTTCCAGTGGTGAGGCTAAAATCACATCATCTCAAGCTTCTACCTTAATATTAAGTTCTATACCTTCCAAAGTTCGCTTTGATTTGAGTCAAAATCGGTTCGAGGCGCCTGCGCAAGGCGTTTTAAGTATCAAAGTTCAGCGAGCAAGCGATGACATTATAATGGCTACCGTTAATCCTGTAAAAATTGATTCTAGGATACCTTTCACGATGATTTTTCCCGAGGGTGCTTTAATCACAGGATTTAGGCAATCACCGGATGGAAGCATACTTAATGTGGCAACTATTAATCAATCTGAAGACCGCTTTACTTCTTCTACTGGCTTCATGGAAATTCCAATAGGTGATTTAATTGACAAGGGAGAGGCTGCAACGGGCGTAGTCTTTCCTGATTCAGTTGATCAGGAATTGTCAATCGAAGTGCAATTGGACGATATTCAAGAAATTAAAGTGCTGGGTTTTACCAGTTTGGTGGATACCTTCGTTATTCCGTCCTTACAAATAAAGCCTTAATTTTTAGGTTTTTGTATATATTACACCTATATTTCAAATTCAAAAACTTCGAGATATACACAAAATTTGTCTTTGTCCGATACCCAGAGCGTGAATACAATAAAAATATATTTAGTCGTCTTTTTGTTCTGCTTTCTTTTTCTTGGAAAGCAAGAAGCTTTTTTGGATTTGGTTGGCGATGCGCCTACAGCACTATTGTTGCCCAAAGGTCAGCTTGAAGCAGGTTTCCGTCTCTACAAAGTGAATGATAATCTCGATTTTTTTAATATCAAAGAATCTTTAAACGTTGACTCTGAGACTGCTGGAGATATGAATGGTATTAGCTACAGTTTAAGATTTGGGTTAAATAAAAAGCTTACTATTTTTGCAGATAGATTCCATCGTGACTATAACTTTGGTCGAGGTGTTCTTAATGTCAAGACTGATATTTTGGGTTTTAGAGCTCCTATTTCTAGATTCAATGGTGGACGCAATCAATTCGCTTATCAATTGAATTATCGTCGAAACAATGGTTCTGGTATCAGCAAGCGTTTTTCTAGTATTACTTTCCAGAATTCGGTATTTAACTTTAATCCTCCAGCTGAGATTGAGTTTGGTGGAGTTGGTGATCGAGAACTAGGGATTCAATTGATTGCATCTCGCCAGATTAGGCCTAAATTATTATTTTCTGCCTTTGCTGAATTTAGTGAAGCAGATATTGTTTCAGAGTTATCTACTAGTTTACCAATTGAGGAACTACAGGATGTATTAGACGTTTTATCATATTCGCAGTCCAAAAAAGATCTGGGTTACGGTTTTCATTATAAAATCGACTCCAAAAATATGCTGCAGCTTGATTATCACTATCTTTTACTAAAACGAGACAAGGATGTTTCAGACCCTGTTCGAGTTAATGAAATTGTGAATGCTAGTTTTCAGCAAAAACTCAGTAATCATAGTTTCTGGCATTTGTCGGCCAAATATATGAAAAATCAGTTTATAGGAGAACACTCTTTTCTTTATAACAAGCTTGTAGCTTCTCGTTCGGCTAAAAAATATGGTTATTTGGGTCTTGGTTACACGTTTAGATATGGATACGGAGAATAGAAACGGGTTTGACGAAGCCCTGAGGTCAAATTACAATGAGGGTAACTGCTTTCGTAGCTCAGCTGGATAGAGCACTTGTTTCCTAAACAAGGGGTCGCAGGTTCGAGTCCTGCCGAGAGTAGTTTTTTTTACCCGATTAGGAT
>JAYZAC010000089.1:0-11428 GCA_036339875.1 bacterium
ACGCATTTCGGAGTCCAGTCAAAAGCTATACTCGTTGAAGAATATGTGAAGAAAAATGCTTATCGTTTGACTAATCCTGAATTTCGCCAGTGGGTTCTTGATTACCGTCAGAAAGTACCAGTTGGCAAAGGTATTTACACAGTTAATTCTTTAAGCGCAGAGGCAAAAGCAGCACTGTATTATTGCGAAGACAAATACTTTGGTAGTTTGTTTTTTGGAATAGCTTCGGTTGTAGAAGCTATCCAGCAAAGTATTCAGGATTCTGAGTGGAAATCAGTCTCAGAAAAATTTATTGAGCGTAATCAACACCGTCTTGGAAAGTACCAAACTGCCAAGTTGCGTAAGGCTTTTCCATAGTTTTTGCGAGATTATAAAAATTTAAGACCCTCTGAATTGTTCGGAGGGTTTTTTATTGAGGGTACTATGAACCCATTTGACTACATAAGAGATCCATTTGGATTTGGTAAGCGCAAGCTTACGAATCATTCAAAAAGTTTTGATACGCGTCCAAATTTAAGTGATTTAACAATTTTAGTTACTGGTGGGAGCAAAGGTATTGGTGCTGCACTAGTTAAGCAATTATTGGCTAGGGGAATCAAGGTAGTTTGTGTTTCAAGATCAGTTCCTGATCAGTCGCCAAAATTAATACATATGCCTTTCGATTTATCAGAACCAAGTGATCTTGAAAAACTAGTTAAAAATTGTCCAGCTATTGATGGCATAGTTTTTAATGCTGGGGGTATGCCTCAGAAAGAACCTACAATCTGCACTGCAATTGATATTGATCGACTTTACCTTTTGCATGTATTGGGGCCAGCTTGGATTACACAGCAACTTTTTAATTTAGAAAAACTACAAAAAGAATCAAGAATCATTGTTGTAACTTCGGGTGGAGCCTTACCAACGCCACTTAACCCAGAATACATGGGTAAACTTACAGAACCGTATGACAAGATTAAACAATACGCCTTTCATAAACGCTATCAAATACATCTGGTCGAATATTTTGAAAAAATCTACGGTAAAAAATCATGTAGTTTTTACAGCATGCATCCTGGTTGGGTTGATACACCTGGTTTAAGTCAAGGAATGCCGTCATTCCATAAGTTCACTCGTCCTATGTTAAGAGAGCCCAAAGATGGAGCTGATACTATTGATTGGTTGATGTGTTCAGAACTACAGCAATCTGGCAGAATGTATTTCGATCGTCAGTCGATCAATTCTTACCCTTTATTTTGGGTTCAAAGGAACCCTAAGTCTGTAATGTTATTCATGCATAAACTTGAAAAGCAACTTCAAGAGTTCAATCTTTTGTTTGCTAAAACAAATGATTTATCAAATTAATGCGGTAGTCCAATCAGAATCAATTGGTTCAAATATCTGGAATAATTTTTTTGAGTTGTAGACAGGACCTGATAATGGATCTTTTGACAGCTGAAAGGGCAGGTTAAGCTTTTCAAATGCTGCTTTATAATACTCAAATCTAGTAGGACATTTGGCAACAGTACAGAGCAAAGTCGATGTGGTTTGCGTTTCTTTATGAAGTAAAAAAATCACTAATCGTTGTAAGTCGCGGTAACTGAAAAGGGCTAGTTGCTGTCCTGTTGGAATTGCTGGTATTTGTTTTGTTTTAGCTAAATAGGCAAATGGTCCTCTACCCTCTTTAAATAATCCGCCACAGCGCAGGACCCAACCTCTAGAAAATGATGATTTAAAGATGTTTTCTACTTCTTGACATGCTTTGGACCGCGAAGTGTTTCCACCTTGGGACTCTTCATCTACAGGTCCTTGAGTCCCTTGATAATAGGAGGTAGAACTAATCAAAATAGCCTTACCGGTGAAGTTAGGATTTAAATCAACAAAGCTTTCAATTGCTTCAAATTGGTTGGGACTGCCATTTGTTGCGAAAACTACTGACTGTGTATCTAAATTACTTGGCATTATGGTACTCGCAATAATACCCTCTAATGACAATGCTTCAACAGAATCATGACTCTTTACAATTCCCGTAAAATTGCCATCCCATTGATAAAAAATTAATTTTCCTAGAACACCGCATCCAATTACTATTAATTGATTATTAGACATAAAATTTTCCAATGATTACAAAGCAATTACTCTAAAATGTTACATTGTTTGTGTGCAATGTCAGCTTATATTTTATTGTGATTTAGATGGTGTTCTTACTGATTTTGAACGACATATGATGCGAGAAGTTCCGCAATCATTACCCAAAGACTCTTTTTGGTGTAATTTACCCGACTTTAACTCTATAGATGAACTTCGAGCACACCTCGGAGATGACTGGTATAAAATGACAGCAAGTCTACCTCAAACATTCTGGGAATTTATGCCTTGGATAGAAAATGCTAAATCTCTGTGGAAATATCTCGAAAATTATCCAAGAATTATTCTAAGCACACCTGCTAGTAGTCGTAATTCTAAAATTGGTAAACAGCGTTGGATTCAGCGTGAGTTGGGTTCAGAAATTCCAAATATAATTCAGCCTCACAAAGAACGATATGTTAAGCAGAATCTTTGTGTCCCCAATTCAATCCAGTCTCAACGCCTAATTAAAGTATTAATCGATGATCTAGATAGAAATATAGATTCATGGATTGCACAGGGTGGTGTCGGAATTCTGCATAAGTCGGCTAATACAACAATAAAGAAGATTCGCGAGATTGAAGCAAACATCTCCGTATGAGCAAGAGCATTGACCAATTGGGGTTGTGTGAGGTATAAACCTGTCCGTTAAGCTTTCATAGGAGTCATGAGATGGAAGAAGCAATCTATTCAAAGTCGTTTCGAGACGGAGAAAACATTTTTAATGAGGGTGATGATGGCAATTGCGCATTCATCATAGAACTCGGACGGGTAGAAATTTATACCTGCGATGGAGATGTTGAAACTCCCATTTCAATTTTGGGTCCTGGTGAAATCTTCGGTGAAATGGCTGTAATTGATATTTCCAAGCGTTCAGCCTCAGCACGTTCGGTAGGTGATGCGAAGCTTACCATAGTCTACAGGGAACAGCTGATTTCGAGAATTAAGGAAGCTGATGCCATTGTGAGACTGCTTATTTCAGTTCTGTTAAATCGTGTGAGAAGTAATATTAAAGGCCATCGTAACGAGCTCGATGAACTTCTAAATACCGACGTTGGTGGAAATGTTAGAGCATTTCAAGATCGGGCAATGGAGAAGATACGTTTAGAGAGGGACATTATGAAAGCCGTGGAGGATCAAGACTTCACTCTAAACTATCAGCCTATTGTTGATTTAGAAAAGAAGCGCTTGGGAGGCTATGAAGCTCTCGTGAGATGGTTTCATCCAAAGCGTGGGCGAGTGCGACCAGATCATTTCTTAGGTTTAGCGGAAGAAACTTCTTTGATTGTGCCAATCGGTTTATGGGTATTCAGACAAGCCTGTCACGATCTACATCGTATGCAAAAACAATGCGATCACAAGATATTTATGAGTATCAACATTTCTGGACGTCAAATGATGTCAGCTTCATTCTTTGATGATATTGAGCAAATAATCAAAGAAGAAGATGTACCTGCAGATCAGGTAAAGCTAGAAATAACAGAGCGTGTACTTGTAGAAGGTTCACTGGCAGTTGAATGGATCAATCGCTGCAGAGAAATGGGCTTTCTAGTAGCACTTGATGATTTTGGTACGGGCTACTCATCACTGAGTTATCTCTCCGAGTTTGATATTGATAATTTGAAAATAGATCAAGCCTTTATCAGAAAGATGAACGAGGATGATAAAAGTCGCGTTCTTGTAGAAACCCTAACGAAAATGGCTAGTGGTCTTGGGCTCTCTACAATCGCCGAGGGTATCGAGGAGAAAGATCAGTTGGATCAACTTCGCGAAATGGGTATTGATTACATTCAGGGTTACTACTATGGTAAACCTGAACCGTATGATGATGCGCTGAGACATCTCAACGCACATTTTGAGTGATCTTTGCCTCTCTAGTCTTATTTGATTATCAGTTCAACTCTATGTAACTTAGATAGCCTTGACGGATTATAACCAAGAAAACGGCTCTCGAATTGCGCACCGCTGATAGTGCTTTTTGAAGTGATTTACTATCAACGACTTTTCTTCTATTCACTTGTATGATGAGATCGTTCTCTTGTAGTCCGCTTCGTTCAGCGAGGCTATTAGGTTTAACTCCAGTAACTAAAACTCCTTCGAGGTCACGATCAAGTCTTAAACTTCTTCTGTCTCTGAAATTTAGATCCTTAATTCGTAAACCGATCGCGTTGAGAGCTGTACCTCCACTAGATTTTGAAGGTTCACTTAAAGTAATCTTGAGTTCTATTGGACGATTATCTCTAAGAATTTGAAATTTACCTTCTTCACCAACTGGTATCTCTTGAATCTTACCGATTAGAACCTCTCGATTTTCAACTAAAGTACCATTTACTCTAATGATGATATCTCCATCCAAGAGACCGGCTTTAGATGCAGGTGTACCGGGTATAACCCTAACAACATTAACACCTTTGGCCAGTCGTAAGTTTTTTTGCCTAGCTAACTCGGGAGTAAGATCTTGAATTTGTACTCCTAACCAAGAACGTCTCACTTCACCAAATTTGGCTAAATCTCCAGTTATCCTGCGAGCCAAATTAACTGGAATAGCGAATCCTAGTCCCTGACCCATTGGGTTTATAGCGGTATTGATACCGACTACTTTGCCATTTATATCCAAAAGAGGACCTCCTGAATTACCAGGATTTATGGATGCGTCGGTTTGAATAAGATTGTTGTAACTTGTCTGTCCCTTGAAATCTAGAGATCTTCCTTTAGCTGAAACGATACCAAGAGTAACAGTTTGATCTAGCTTAAAAGGCGAGCCTATGGCTATTACCCATTCTCCAACTCGAAGTTTTCCGCTGTCACCTAATTCTGCAACGAATCGGGGTGCAAAAGAACCATCAAAATCCTTATCATTAATTTTGAGAACTGCGATATCTCGAGTGGGATCTCCGCCCAAATAATCACACTGATATACTCGTCCATCCTTCATGGTAACAGTGATATCATCGGCACCTTCAATTACATGATTATTGGTTAAAATTAGCCCCGAATTATCGTAGATAAAGCCACTACCAACTCCCTTTTCTCTAGGCATAACGTTGTTTGGTACTTCAAAAAAGAAGTCAAAAAGTGATCCGAAGCGACCGGAGCCTCGCCTACCGCCATAGACAGCAACATTGACCCGTGCTGTTACGTGAACAACAGAGTTTTCAACCTTTTGAACAACTTCAGCGATACCGTTATCCTGAAGATTTGTAGTAAATGCTTGCAAGCTAGTTAAAACTACACTGATCAAACAAAAGCTAAGTAATTTTGTAATGAATCGCATGGACTATCCTTAATTTATTTCAGCTTTAAAAGCAGAATCGAGCTCCGTATGTTGAAATTCGAAACCGAGTGATTGTAAATTTTTTGGAATCGCTCGAACACTAGATAGTAGTAGCTCTTCTGCCATTTGTCCCATTGCTAATTTTAGTCCAAAAGCAGGTGCAGGTATGATGGCGGGACGGTTTAAAAAGTTACCCAAGGCTTTTGTAAATTCAGCATTTGTCATTGGGTTTGGACTACAGAAATTGAAAGCACCTTCCGCACTGTTATTGTCTAGACAGAATGAAAAAGCACTCACTAAATCTGTAAGACTAATCCAAGACATATATTGTTTTCCATCACCTAAAGGTCCGCCCATTCCCATTTTAAAGACAGGCAGCATCTTCTCAAGTGCCCCTCCGTCGGGTGAGAGTACTATACCTATCCGAGCATTAATAACGCGGGCATTGGCAATATTCTGAGTATATTTTTGAGCTTCTTGTTCCCAATCTTTGGCTACAGATACCAAGAATCCGTTGGCACTAGGGTCCTCTGTTGTGCTCTCAAGGAGAATTGTATCCTTTCTGTCACCATATATGCCCACTGCAGATGCACAAATAAATGTTAAAGGAGGGGTATCAAGTGCGGATAAGCGCTCTACCAATAATCTTGTACTCAGAATTCGCGATTCGTAAATACGTTGTTTAATCTTTTTGGACCATCGTCCAGCCGCCACGTTTTCACCGCTTAAATGGACTACTGCATCAATTTTAGTATTTTTAGGTAAATCAATTTGATCTTTGGCATTCCAGTAAAATTCATTTTGAGCTGGCTTACGACGAACTAGACTGTATATATTATGACCCTCTGAGGCCAAATTTTTCTTTAATGCACTACCAACGAGACCGGAACCACCTGTGATTAATATATTAGAGCCTGATTTCATAAAACTCCTGTGACGCGAATTTATAACATTTTAAATTAGCTACTTATTAAAAATTATCAAGTGACGTCAAAACTTTCCAGTGTATGATCAATAATAGATTTGTAATTTGATACAATGCGAGCTCGAAAGTTGATATTGATGGATTGGAATAAGCTACTTAGTACTCGACGTTTAGGTCGGGATGAACCTTACGATACAAGAGGCAGGTCGGCCTATCAGCGAGATCATGATCGAATTGTTTTTTGCTCTGCATTCCGTAGAATGCAAGACAAAACACAGGTTTTTCCTCTGGCGCATGTTGACTATGTGAGAACTAGATTGACTCATTCATTGGAAGTGAGCTGCGTTGGGCGCAGTCTCGGTCTTGCTGTAGCTGCCGACTTAATCGAGCGCTATAGACTCAAAGATATAATAAGTTTAGATCTGGGTGCTCTGGTTGCAGCAGCTTGTTTAGCTCATGATATCGGTAATCCACCCTTTGGACATTCCGGTGAACAGGCGATTCAACATTGGTTTAAGCAGTCTGATAAAGGGCAAGAAATTATTCAATCTCTTGATGAATCGCATCGTGAAGATTTTCTTAGATTTGAGGGTAATGCACAAGCTTTAAGAATTTTAACTAAATTACAACATCCAAATAATAATGGTGGTTTACAACTTACTTGCGCAACATTAGCGGCCATGTGTAAATATCCTCGTCCAGCATTATTTTCAAAAACAGCTGATATGGGTATCTCTAGTAAGAAGCCAGGTTATTTTAAAAGTGAAGAACAAATATTTTGGCAGGTAGCTAAGGAGGTCGGATTACAGAAGAGATCTAATGGTTCTTTCACTAGACATCCATTAGCATTTCTTGTGGAGGCCGCTGATGACATCTGTTATCACTTCGTTGATTTTGGTGATGGATTTCGCTTGGGTCACATTAGTTATGATGAGGCATATGAGTTATTACTCAATGTTCTCGATGATCAGCGCGAAAATGTCAAGCAGCGAATTTCTGTATTCGAGGAGCCAAAGGAAAGAGTCGAGTACTTGGTTGGAAAGGCAATTAGCGAATTAATTGTTCAGGTTAGTCATCGATTTATGCAAGTAGAGCCTCTTATTCTATCCGGTGAGTTCGACCAAGAGTTAATAAGTCAGGTAAAGAGTGCTCCATACTTAGAGAAAATAAAAAAGTTATCGATACAGAAGGTTTATGGAGCACAAGAGGTTATTGAGGTTGAAGCCGCTGGATTTGAAGTTTTGGGAGGATTATTGGAATTTTTGGTAGGAGCAGTCGAGGATAACGCACTAAGAAGAGACAAGACTTCAGCACGAAGCAAAAAACTGTTACAACTAGTACCTACTCAATTTTTGGGTCCAGGACGCAAAGTGAGTGAGGACAGGTACACAAGAGTACAAAAAATTACAGATTTTATTGCTGGCATGACGGACAGTTACGCTATGACATTTTACAGAAAACTAACTGGCATCCAGTTCATGGGAGGTATTCGATGAGGGTACTGAGCGCTGTAGCTATAACATTTAGCTTGTTGATATTAGGTGGTTGCAAATATGGGATGTCTGATAACCCTACAGTAGTAGAGGATAATCCTGAATTATTTGATAAAAGAGGTAGATCTGTTGAAGCAGTTGGTATCAATGCCGGTAATGACCGTTTTTTAATAGTGATTCCTCGAGGAGTAAAAGGTAGTGTAGCTGAGGCAATCAATATAACTAGAGCCACCGATGCTAAAGGTAGTCTCAAGGGTATTGATTTTAGTCTTTACAGAGGAAATGCGAAAAAAGTTTCCGAAAACACACCGTTAGGTAATTTTGAAATTTTGATAACTGAAAAAGCCAAGGACATAGGAGATTTACGGTTATTAATCGGTATTGATGACAAGAAAATTGTTATGGAAGCCACTCATCCGAAATCAGGCATTATATTGCCGATTAATCGGGTCAAATAAAACTAATCAAATATAATTTGACGTTTCCAGATTTTATGCTATTATAAATGTGGAACAACAACAAAGAAGCAAGCCACTTCGACGAGAACAGGAAACGAGGACACTGGTCACTGAGAGGTGGCTTTTTCTTTTCCTGACTTTTTTATTTAAACTCAATTAAATTATTGCAGTCATTGTTGGACTCTAGCTCTCAAGTAGGGTAGGCTGTCCTGCTTACAAATCGGAAAATACAGTCTTGGAGGGGTTTTTATGTATTCTTCACGTTTAATCTACGCAGTTATTACTCTTTGTTTTGGCATCCTAGGTTCAGTATCTCATGCAACTTCTATTGATCCAGCGGTGACTGAAGCATTAAAAACACAGTCAAAGATTAGAGTAATTGTAGGATTGAAGGATAAAGTTTCTCAAAACAATCTAAAAAGAAAAAATAGTGTTAGAGAAATTAAGCGTACCTTGATGGCTGGTCATCAGTTAGCTTCAGAGGGTGTTTTAAATAGTATAGAGCAATTTTCTAAGACCAATAGCGTTGAAGTTTTGGATCAAAACTGGGCTGGAAACTCTCTATGGATAGAAGCTGATGGTAGTGTTATTGAGCAGTTGATGATGCGCAATGATGTTGAAGAAATCATATTAGACTATAAAATTCAGTTTGAAGAACCAATCGAAGTTTTGGATGCTACACCAGAAGATGAGGAATGGACCTATGGTTTACTGAAGGTAGGTGTTCCAGAGACAAGAGCTGCTTATGGTTTGACAGGTAAGGGTATTAGGGTTGGAGTTCTCGACACGGGTATCGACCCAGAGCATCCAGACCTCAAGGGCAAAATTTTAGCTTGGAAGGATTTTGCGGGTAATGCTAAAGAAGCCAAAGATGCCCATGGGCATGGAACGCACTGTGCTGGAACAATTGCAGGTGGTAATGCTGATGGCAAAAACATAGGAGTTGCACCCGAAGCCAAATTAATAATCGGTAGAATTTTTGGAGATAATGGCGGGACTAGTCTTGGTAAGATTCACTCGGGCATGAAGTGGATGGCTGACCCAGACGGAAATCCAAGCACGTCCGACAATCCACATATTGTTTCCAATAGCTGGGGTGGACCTCAACGACCTTATTTTTTAGAGAAAACATCATGGAAAATTGTCGAGACATGGAGATCTTTGGGTATTGTTCCGGTGTTTGCGGCAGGTAACTCTGGCGATAAACCTAAAACCATGGGAACGCCTGGTGGATTTCCTCACTCATTCGCAGTAGGAGCAACCGATAGTTCCGATGAAATTGCATACTTCTCCTCAAGAGGTCCAATTAAGTGGAGAGGCGAGAGCTATGTCAAACCCGATATTTCAGCTCCTGGTGTAAGAGTACTATCGGCTAAGCCTGGCGGTGGTTATCAATTAATGAGTGGAACTTCAATGGCTTGTCCACACGTTAGTGGCTTAGCTGCTTTATTGAAGCAAGCTAACCCTGCACTGGGTGTATCAGAGATTGAAGAGCTGTTAACAGAAACTTCCGAGGATTTCGGAGATGAGGGTAAAGACAATATCTTTGGTAAGGGCCGAGCAAACATAAAGGCGGCTGTTGATTATCTCAAAGCCAACGGATTGGACCGTAAATCGTCATTCAAGAAACTTTATAGATAATTAAAGTAGGACATACTGTTTTTATCGAGGAGTCAAATCTGATGGGTTCATTCATTCCCGGTGATGATGTTCAATTTGCGAGCGTAATAATATCGAAGAGATCTATTTGTAAAAGAACTGGAGCTGTCGTTATTCGACTTAATGGAATGAAGTTGAATTTTTCGGAATCAGATTACTTAAAAAATGTACTCGATAAAGAAATAGCGCACAGTAATTGCGATGTGATCTTGGATTGTCAAAACATAGACATGTTATTTTCGGTACAAGTTGGAATCATATGGTCATACTGCCGAAAATTTCGACAGATAGGCGGAGACCTGTCTTTAGCCAACCTAAACTCAAGTATAACAGCTGTGTTAGAAAGATTTGGCCTTTCGACAGTTATTAAAGTTGGCAGTTCCGTAGACGAGTGTATTGAATTTATTCAGAAAAAATGAGAAAACCCGGATGAATCATATTATGATCCAACCGGGTTCACGCGTACATTCGAACAGTTAGAGTCCCTCTCTAACCGTAATTAAGGAGCTAATCCTTATTTTGTTTTATCCGTTTCTGGCTCTGCATATAGTTCGTCAAATTTCGTTCTTTTCTCGGCTTTGTCTGTGAATAATTCTCTTAAGAATAGGTTTCTATAATGCTCATCATCTTGCTCGATTTCTACAACATCCAGCTTCGAATAAATTTTAGTTTGATTGTCTACCACATAAGTTTCAACTCTTAAAACACCTCGGAATTTTGCTGGGTGTTTCGAACCAGTAAATAGTTTACCAGCTTTATATATGTATTTATCAGCATCTGGAGCGGCACCCCAGTCGAATAATTGAGTTCCTTTTTTAGATCCAATTTCACGAATTAAGAGCTTTGTAGCCAAATTACTATCTTCAAGTTCTACTGGTTCCAGTCGATATCCATTTCCAATGTAAGTTACATTTCCATCCACATAATCATCATTCTCAACTGGCACTCGCTTCAGTGCTTGTAGTTTATTGACCGTTAGTCCCACTTTAGAGAGTATTTTTAATGGACGAAAGGTAACAGGATTGATTGTCCAATAGCTCTTGTAACTCTTGACGTCTCCCTCAACCAAGATGTCTGCGTATTGCGTTTCACCGAACGATACACTGACTAAACAAATACAAATGAGTATATCTCTTATAGATCTCAACATTTTATAACCCTCTGCTTCCTCACTGCTTAAGTGAACTGTGTCCCTTATATTAGTAAGCGAAATAAGAATGGCTAGCTCAATAATTTCAAGTTTCAAAAGTTCGAAAAATTCAGATTTATACATTTGAAACATCTTCGACAGATTCTTAATAAGTACCCTAAATCATATTAATTCTCTGAAACTTGAAGGTGAATAATTACATGGGAGTAATACGTGCAAAAGAAAAATATGATAAATCTATTAGTATTCAGTACGGTAATTACAAGTTCTTACTGGAGCTTTGATTTTTTTCATCAATTCTCCTCAGCGGAGCCGGTCACTATTGCTTCTATGAAGTCATCAAAAGAAATTAAATCAAGCGCC
>JAYZAC010000090.1:0-17487 GCA_036339875.1 bacterium
ACTTGAGGAGGGCAAACCAAGGTTGCATCTCCACTATGAACACCTGCGTTTTCTACATGCTCACTGATTGCGTAGACAACGATATCATCGCCATTACCTACACCATCTAGTTCAATTTCTTGGGCATTGTTAATGAACTTAGACATTACTACTGGATGCTCGGTACTAATATCAGCTGCGTTTTGCAATAATGCAGATAGTTCATCTGGTCCGGAGGCAATACCCATAGCTGCTCCAGAAAGGACATAAGATGGTCTTACGATCACAGGATATTCAAGAGATATAGCAAATTCTAAGGCAGCTTTTTCAGAGACAACATTTTGCCACTGAGGTTGATCAATATTTAACGTATCTAGTAGTGCTGAAAACTTATTACGATCTTCAGCATTATCTATGGAGCTAGCAGAAGTTCCAAGAAGGGGGATTGCTAATTCAGCCAATTTCAAGGCTAGATTATTTGGAATTTGTCCGCCCATAGAAACAACAACACCCATTGGTTTTTCAAAATCACAGATATCAAGAACTCTTTCTAGAGTGAGCTCATCGAAATAAAGACGATCGCACTCGTCATAATCGGTACTAACTGTTTCTGGATTGTTATTTACGAGGATTGTGCAATAACCCATTTGTCGAAATGCTTGAATAGCATTAACACAGCACCAATCAAATTCTACTGAGCTTCCAATCTTATAGGCTCCTGAGCCTAGAACTAGAATACTTCGACCTGGATCAGCAGGTTCAAGATCAGACTGTTTTCCATGATATGTCATATACAAATAATTAGTTTTTGCAGGGTATTCTGCTGCAAGAGTATCGATTTGTTTTATGCATGGAAGAATTCCATAGCATTTACGAAATTCACGAATCTCATGAGATTTACGACGAAGGGCTTTAGCGATCTGTTTATCAGCATAACCAGCTAATTTAGCCTTCAGGATCAGCTCATGTTGCAAATCATTACGACTTTGGTTCAGAAGGTTCCGTTCGATTTTGGCGATATTTTCTAACTTGTAAAGGAACCATCGATCAATTTTAGTTTTATCATAGTTTTCATCGATACAGTGCCCCATTAAAATATTAGTGAAAAGTGCAAAGATTCGACTATCGGTGGGTGGCAGATCGACAATATCTTCATTACTAGGGCGAATACTTTTATTCTGAGATAGGCCAAGATAACTCGAATCCACCATCCGTATTGCTTTTTGAATGGCTTCTTCAAAATTTCGACCGATCGCCATCACTTCACCGACGGACTTCATGCCTGGTCCAATGCGCTTACTTACTTTTCTGAATTTTTGTAAATCCCACTTGGGAACCTTTACGGTAATGTAATCTAACGCAGGTTCGAAACATGCTCCTGTCACTTGAGTAACTGAGTTTTTAAGCTGCAGTAGACTGTATCCAAGTCCTAGTTTTGCCGCAATAAATGCCAGTGGGTAACCTGTGGCTTTAGAAGCTAAAGCACTAGAACGCGAAAGTCTAGCATTTACCTCTATTACCCGATAATCTTCTGAATACGGATCCAGAGCAAACTGAACATTACACTCTCCGATGATGCCGAGATTGCGGACGATTTTTTGGGAAATGTTTCGAAGCTTTTGATACTCACGATCATTTAAAGTTTGTGAAGGTGCAACTACAATAGATTCACCTGTATGAATACCCAACGGATCAAAATTCTCCATATTACAAACAGTGATACAGTTATCGAATTGGTCACGAACCACCTCATATTCAATCTCTTTCCATCCACCTAAGTATTCATCAATCAGAATTTGAGGAGTTAGTTCGAGAGATTTTTTCACTTGTGATTCGAAGTCTTCGTAGTTTTTGCAAACTGCTGCCCCAAGTCCTCCCAAGGCAAAACCTGCACGAATGAGAAGCGGAAATCTTGAATTGCGACCAACCTCGAGTGCCTCTTCAACTGTATATGCAATATGATTACCAGGAGTTCTTATGTCCAATTTAGAAAGAAAATTAGAAAACTTTTGGCGGTCTTCCGTCATGCTGATGGAGTTAACCGGGGTACCAAGTACCTGAACGTTATAACGTTTTAGAATACCTGATTCGAATAGTTGGAGGCCACAATTCAATGCAGTTTGCCCTCCGAAAGAAAGGAAAATACCATCGGGTTCTTCTTTGGCTATTACCTCTTCAACAAAATGAGGATTTACAGGTAGTAAATAAACTTTATCCGCCATACCCTCAGAAGTTTGAATGGTAGCAATATTGGGATTAACCAGTATGGTCTCAATACCTTCTTCTTTTAATGCTTTTATCGCTTGCGACCCTGAGTAATCAAACTCTCCTGCTTCTCCTATTTTTAGTGCACCGGAGCCTAATAGAATTACTTTCTTAATAGATTTTAAAGATGGCTTAAGTTGAATAGGATATTGTGCTGGATTGATGTTATTTAAGGCGTGTGACATTTTTTCAAACCTTTGCCTGCATAAGTTTTACAAAATCATCAAATAAGAAGGCTGTATCTTGAGGCCCTGGAGCGGCTTCAGGATGAAATTGAACAGAGAAGAAGGGGGCTTGCTTGTGGCAAATTCCCTCGTTTGTTCCGTCGTTTTGATTACGAAATAGAGGCACCCAGTCATCAGGTAGTGAGTTATCATCTACAGCATAACCGTGATTTTGTGAGGTAATGAAACATTTTTGACTACCCTCTAGGACACAGGGTTGATTGTGTGAGCGATGACCATATTTTAGTTTGTAGGTTTTGGCTCCAGCAGCCTGTGCCATCAACTGATGGCCAAGACATATGCCCATCATTGGTGTTTTTCTGTTATAACTTTTTTGTATATTTTCAACAATATGATCTAGATTTTCAGGGTTTCCCGGTCCATTACTAACCACAATACCATCATAAGATCCCACATGTTTCTCAAAGTCTGCTTGGTGGTAATTTAAGTGATAAGGAATTGAAATTACTTTAAGATTACGCCTGAGAAGAGATCTCAAGATATTACTTTTTGAACCACAGTCGATAAGCAGAACAGTTTTTTCCACGGGTCCTTCTGGAAGAAAGATCTGTATTGATGGGCTGGTTACTTTTGCTGCAAGGTTTTTGACACTAGGGTCATAAAAATCAGGCAGATAATCAGGATACTCGAAGCAAATAGCTCCTAACATGGAGCCTTGTTCACGAAGTAGAGTGGTTAGTGCTCTGGTGTCAATTCCGTAAATTCCCGGAATATTCTGTTGCTTCATCCAATTGTCTAGAGATTGGCCGGCGCTCCAATGCGAAAAGTCTTCACTCAATTCACTAATTAGTAAACCTTTGAGGTGAATATTTTTTGATTCAAAGGGTGAGTTTACTAAATCTTGGCTAGTACTTTCGGGCACGCCATAGTTTCCGATCATTGGATAGGTGAAGCATAGAATCTGGCCACTGTAAGAGGGGTCTGTCATTGTTTCGCCATAACCGACCATACCAGTTGAGAAGACAACTTCTCCTGAATTCTGGGTATTAGTGGCCCCAAATGCAAAGCCTTCAAAGATTTCTCCGTTTTGTAGGACTAACCAGGCTTTGTTCGACATAGAATCTCCCAATGATTTGCGTTACTGAAGTATCGTAGTCATCTAAAATTGTCTGTAGACCCTTTCAGTGGCGGCATTATAACAATAATATTACAGAATAAAACCTATACGATATTTAATTGTTAGAAAAACTGTGAGAGTAATATTTATTGCTTATTAGAATCAGGGTCAGTTATTTGTTCACTTTGGTTAGCGAGCATTTGATTTGCTAGTTCTCTCACTTTTTCATGTTGGTTTTCGTTGAAGATTTTTAGGATAATTTCATCTAAAGCTTCTGATTTCTGATTTTTATCAAATTGATTCTGATTGACATTTATATCTGCGTAGTTATTGGATTGTAGATAAAGAGCGACAGTGTTTTTAACACCCTTTTCATAACCTTTTGATAAGCTAGTTTTTAAGATGGATTGTAAAGATAGAAGTTGGGATATTAAAAATATTATTAAAATAGTTGTCCCAATAATTATTACAGTTGAGCTTTCCGTATTTTTGTCCTTAGAAAAATAAACGATTATTGCAAAAGTAAGATTTACGAAGCAGAGAATCTTCACAACCGTAGAATGTTTTAGACCTAGACTAAGAAGTTGATGATGTACATGCATTTTGTCTGCTTTAAATATTGGTTTACGATTTCGAGCCCTTCGAAGCATGGCGAGTAAAGTATCGAAAATGGGTAATCCTAAGAGGAAAATGGGTGCCATTGCACCTAGCGGATGTGAGTCAAAGCCTACAACTATGATTGAAAAAATTGCTATATGATATCCAAGGAAGAGAGAGCCAATGTCACCCATGAAAATTTTTGCTGGATACCAATTATAGAATAGAAAAATAACGAGGCCTCCGAGTAATCCTGGTATCAATAGATTTACTAAAACATTGCTAGGTTGTTGAACTGCTATACTAGACAAGATAATTAGGCAAATACCCCCAGATAGGCCGTCTAATCCGTCCATCATATTCACTGCATTGATAATGCCAACCATCCAGATTATTGTAAAAGGTATGGAAAGAGCTCCGAGCTCTAGGGAGTATTCTATAAAAGAAATTTGATCCACGATTATGCCGCATTTACAAAGGAATAGTGCTATCACGCATTCAACGAAGAATTTAGTAGCAGGTTTCAAATTTAAAAGATCATCGAGTGCGCCCAAAAGAATGATCGCTATGCCACCTCCCATAATTCCGATTAACTTATTCAATAAAGGAGTATCAATTTCAGGGTTATGAATAAAAAGAACAAACAGTAGACTACTGAAATAACCTATAATGAATATTAGTCCACCCATTTCGAGCATAGGTTTTTCATGCACTGTACGATCATTAGGGATATCGTAAATTTTCAGACGTTTCAAAATCGGGAATACGGCGAGAGATCCGATGTAAGAAATAACTAAAGAAACGAAAAAGGTGCTCCAAAACATTCGTTAATAAGAATAATCGCTTCGATGGAATGCAACAAGATAGATTTAAATTTTGTAAAAAAAAAGGTGAAGCAATATGCTCCACCTTACCATCAATTTTGATAATTTATTCGTCGCCCTGAGCTGCGATTTTACGCGCTGCACGAGAGCTGGCAACTGTAAAGAAAGCTTGGGTAGTAATTGAATAATTGAATCCTTAATTGTCTTCAGCTCTGACGATTTCATTTAGTTTTAGGTCTGAAACATCGACTCTAATGCAGTCCGGTATTTCGGCAGGTAAGCAGTGAATTTCAGTTTCTTGAGCGTTTTGCTGAAGGACCCCACCTTGTCGTAGAACACCGAAAGGAACGCCTGTATGAGCAACCGGCACTTTAATTTTCACAATGCGGTCAGCATGGACCTTTTGAAAATCCAAATGTAGGATAGTATTACCCTTGTAGTCATATTGAATGTTCTTAAAGATTGCTTGAATTTCCTCAATACTTCCTTGATTGTCGATCTTTAAAGAGATCAAACCACTTGCCCCACGCTTTCGAACCAATAACGTAGCTTCACGTCCATCAATGGATACATTGATCGCAGAGCCATCTTTGTCATATACAACAGCTGGAATTCGTCCAGCGTTGCGCAACGCAGTGCGACTAGCTTGTGTAATTTTAGTATCTCGTACTTGAACTTCTACCTCGTACATGATCGTCTCCTTAGACAGCCCACACCAAGAACAACCCAGCCTGGTAATGGAAGCTCGCGATTTTAACAGCAGTGGACTAAGGTGTCAATATGTTGTTTTATGTCACTATTAAATTGAATTTAATTAGGTGATATAATTCCAATGTCCTTCCTAACAAACTTGAAAGAAAAAGTATGCAGCGAATTTCCAGCACATTAAGAATTAATAGTTCAGAGTTCCAAGAGAATCATGAAGCGATGAGCGCCAAAGTCAATGAATTAAAAGCCTATCTTTCCAATAATCGTAATCGTGGAGATAGCGCTTCAGTTAAGCGCCATCGAAGTCGAGGTAAACTTTTCGTTTATGATCGTATTGATCAATTAATTGATGGTGATAGTAGATTTCTTGAATTTTCATGCTTAGCTGGATTGAATATGTATGAAAGTTCTCCGCCGGCAGCAGGTATTGTCACGGGAATAGGTACTATTCACGGCCGTGAGGTAATGATCGTAGCAAATGATGCAACTGTTAAAGGAGGCTCTTACTATCCTACTACCGTAAAAAAACATTTGCGAGCTCAGGAAATCGCTCGTGAAAATCGGCTTCCATGTATCTACCTCGTGGATTCTGGAGGAGCTTTTTTACCTTTACAGTCGGAAGTATTTCCAGATAGAGATCATTTTGGGAGAATCTTTTATAATCAGGCCCAGATGAGTGCTGAAGGTATACCTCAAATTGCCGTTGTGATGGGTAGTTGTACGGCGGGTGGGGCATATGTCCCTGCTATGAGCGATGAAACCATTATAGTGAAGCAGCAGGGTACAATATTTTTAGCGGGCCCTCCCTTAGTAAAAGCTGCCACAGGAGAGGTAGTGAGTACGGAAGACCTTGGTGGTGGAGAGGTTCATTCCAAAATTAGTGGTGTGACGGATCATTTGGCACTCAATGACGAACATGCAATTCAAATAACTCGAGATTTAATAGAAGCAATTCCAAAGCCTCCAAGGCATGATTTGGATCGTAAACCTATTGAAACTCCAAAGTATGACCCCTCTGAACTTTATGGAATTATTCCAAAGGATGTCAGACAGCCTTACGATGTAAAGGAAGTAATCACTAGAATCGTTGATGGCAGTCGAATGCATGAATTTAAAGCGGAGTACGGTACCACTTTAATTTGCGGTTTTGCAAGATTGAAAGGCTTTCCCATTGGTTTACTAGCTAATAATGGAGTCCTTTTTTCAGAGTCAGCTTTGAAAGGAGCCCATTTTATAGAGTTATGCTCTCAGCGCGGAATTCCATTAGTTTTTTTACAGAATATTACCGGTTTTATGGTTGGTAAGAAATATGAGCAGGAGGGCATAGCTAAGCATGGAGCTAAAATGGTTATGGCTGTGAGTAATGCTTGCGTCCCAAGGTTTACCGTAATAATAGGCGGGTCTTATGGTGCTGGTAATTATGGAATGTGCGGACGAGCTTATCAGCCCAGGCAGCTTTGGATGTGGCCTAATGCTAAGATTTCGGTTATGGGGGGTGAACAAGCTAGCGATGTATTGGTTTCGGTAAAAGCAGCGCAAATAAAAAAAATGGGTCAGGAGATGGCTGAAAACGATTTGAAGCAATTGAAGCAGGAAATTATCGATACTTACGAAAAAGAGTCCAATTGTTACTACTCTACAGCAAGACTTTGGGACGATGGAGTGATTGATCCTATATCCACCAGAGATGTATTGGCAATGGGTATTTCGACAAGTTTAAATAAGCCTTTTGAAGAACGTAAACAAGGTATTTTTAGAATGTAGAGGTCATGTATGCAGTGTGTTTTAATCGCTAATCGTGGTGAAATTGCCGTTCGTATCATCGATACACTTCGTCAACTCAACATAAAGTCTGCTCTGGTAGTATCTGATCCAGATAGAGAATCATTGGCTGCAGAATTGGCGGATATAGTCGTGCCAATAGGTGGTCAGTCAGCTTTAGAGAGCTACCTAGATGTTAATAAAATTCTGCAAGCCGCAAAGAAAGTGGATGCAGATGGGATTCATCCAGGTTACGGTTTTTTGTCCGAAAAAGTAGAACTTGTTGAAGCTTGTGAACAGGCAAATATTAAGTTTATCGGACCATCTAAAAAAGCAATTGAAATCATGGGTGACAAAATTAAATCTCGTCAATTAATGATTTCGGGAAATGTACCTGTTGTTCCTGGATTTGATTTACATGAGTCAGGAGACATCGGCGTAGTAATGGAGCAAGCTCGTAAACTTGGCTTTCCCTTAATGGTGAAGGCAGCTAGCGGTGGTGGTGGAAAGGGAATGCGAGCAGTATATGAGGAAAAAGACTTGAACGGAGCAATAGAAAGTTGTCAAAGAGAGGCTGGCTCATCTTTTTCAGATTCAAGGGTTTTTATTGAAAAGTTAATAGAGAATCCACGACATATAGAGATTCAAGTTTTCGGCGATTCTCGAGGTAATATAGTTCATCTAAATGAAAGAGAATGTTCAATTCAGCGTCGTCATCAGAAGGTAATTGAAGAAGCTCCTGCCAGCTTTGATATGGGTGAATTAAGATTACGAATGGGAGATGTTGCAGTGAAGGCTGCTCGATTAGTCGAATATGAGGGTGCGGGAACAGTAGAATTTATCTATTCCTCCGAGGGAGACTTTTATTTTCTAGAGATGAATACCCGATTGCAAGTAGAACACCCCGTTACGGAACTTACTCATGGGGTAGATTTAGTTACTGCTCAAATTCGAGTGGCTAGTGGAGAACCTCTGACTTGGAGTCAGGAAGAATTACGACCCAAAGGGCATGCTTTGGAGGTGCGACTATACGCTGAAGATCCTTTGAGAGATTTTATGCCGACTCCGGGTGAAATTGTGAAGCTAAATTGGCCGCGAAAACGTGATTGGCTTAGATTGGATGTAGGAGTAAAAGAGTATTCCAAAATAAGCCCTTTCTATGACCCCATGATAGCTAAGCTAATAGTTCATGCTGACACAAGGTATCAAGCCATTGATCGAATGATAAAAGTGCTTGGTGAATTGCAGATTTACGGTGTAATAACCAATCAATCTTATTTGATTGAAATACTCTCACAAAACGAATTTCAGAAAGGGAATATCAATACATCTTTTATAGAGTACATGGAGATTGAAAAAGGTCTTCGAAAAAAATTAGAAAGCAATTTGAGTGCTTTTTTGAGTATTGCTCCTGCTATTCATAATAGGGATGCGAATCTCGATACTGAGCATCCTTTCAAGGTAGGTGGCCAGAGATGAGAACAGCAAGTTTCATTTGGTACTCCCATCCAGAGAGGCCAACGGTTAAATTAAATTGGGATTATGACAGAGAAACCTCCGAATATTTCATATTAGAGATTGATTTAGAAGGATCTAAAATACTTAATAATCAAATCGTAAATTACAGTCAAGATTTAATTAAAGAAGGGGTTCGAATTCCTGTTAGGATGCATTGGGATGACTCAGATTTATATTTAAGCATATCTGGATTAGTTTACCATTTTCGTCATCGCCCAAGTTATATGGATTTCATCGAATCAGGCCAAGGAGACGGTAATTTAAAAGCACAAATGCCCGGTAAAATTATGCAAATTAATTGTGCTTTAGATTCTAATGTTGAACGAGGTGATTTGCTTCTGATTATGGAATCAATGAAAATGGAAAATAAGATTCTGGCTCCCATTAGTGGAAAAATTACAGAACTTCTAGTAGGTCCTGGCGAGCTTGTTGAGGCGGACCAATTACTTGTGTCAATCGAAGGTTCTGATGGATGACATAAGAATAGTAGAAGTAGGTCCTCGCGATGGTTTGCAGAACATAGATCAGGTCATTGATATTGAGGTAAAAAAAGTACTAATTCAAGATTTACGAGCTGCTGGATTAAATGAAATCGAGGTTGGGGCGTTTGTATCGCCAAAATGGGTTCCTCAGATGGCAGATTCTAGAGCTCTGATTAATTCAATTGAATCTATCGACGGGCTTTCAGCTCTAGTACCCAATGTGAAAGGCTTAAATTATTTTAATGAGTCTAAGTTGAAGCGGGTCAGTTTTTTTATGGCCGTATCTGAATCTTTCAATAATAAGAACATTAACATGAGTGTTGAAGAATCAATTAGTTCAATTAGTTCATTACTAGAGCAAACAGAAGGTCTTTTCAGAAGAGTTTATTTAAGTACAGTATTTTTCTGCCCATATGAGGGCGAAGTTAGTTCTCATCAATTAAGAAAAGTCTTTGAACATCTTAGTGAGCTAAAATTTGAAGATTTAAGTTTGGGTGATACGATTGGTAAAGCAACCCCCAGCTATGTCAGGGAAGTTCTCAAAATTGCTCAGGATTTTTTTCCAGTGGAAAAGTTAAGTATGCATTTTCACGATACTTATGGAACGGCCTTGGCAAATTGTCAAGCGGCACTAGACTTGGGTATAAGGTCTTTTGATTCTAGCTGCTCAGGTTTAGGAGGTTGCCCTTATGCCCCAGGAGCTAGTGGTAATATTGCTACGGAAGATCTAGTTTATTTGTTTGAAAGAGAAGGTTTTCGAACTGGTGTAGACTTGGCAAAATTAATAGATGCTAGTACTAAAATCGATTCTTATTTAGAGCGTGTTAGTCAGTCAAAGGTTCACCAAGCGCTACGATGTAATAAAGTTTTGGATTAATTAAGGAGGATTTTGGTGAAAGATTGGCTGACATTGTTTCGTGTACAGCAGTATATTAAGAATGTCTTCATTTTTTTCCCTTTATTTTTTTCGGGGCAAATTTTTCAAATTAATCTGATTCAGCCTGCTTTGCTAGCATTTGTTTCTTTCTGCTTGATTGCTTCAGCTGTCTATATATTCAATGACAGCAGAGATATTAAACAAGACAGAGAGCATCCAGTTAAAAAAATGCGCCCACTAGCTAGTGGTAAAATAGCTCTGCGTAAGGCATCTGTAGTGGCGCTTTTTTTGGTCTTATCAGGTGTGTTGATAGCGATTCAGATTTCATGGGATTTAACACAACTTTTGTTGATCTACTTATTAATAAATATCGCGTATAGTTTTTACCTTAAACAGATTCCCATCGTAGACGTTTGCATAGTAGCCTTTGGATTTTGGTTACGTTTGTTAGTAGGCTCGGTAGCTTCAGGTGTACCATTGTCTCTTTGGATTCAGTTAATGACTTTTTTACTAGCTCTATTCATAGCCTTAGCAAAACGTCGTGATGATGTTTTATTGACGCAGAATGAAGGTGTTACAACTCGTAAGGTTGTGGATGGTTACAACTTGGAATTTCTAGGATTATCAATGATGTTAATGGGATCGGTCACTATCGTTTGCTACATTATGTACTGTTTTTCTCCAGAGGTTCAGTTAAGAGTAGGTTCTCAAAATTTGGTTATTACCGTTATTTTTGTAATTACGGGGATTTTGAGGTACATGCAGTTAACTTTTGTTGAATCTAAAAGTGGTGCACCGGTGAAGATTTTATTGACTGACCGCTTTTTGCAGCTTGTAATTTTAGCTTGGTTCTCGTGTTTCGTTTATTTTATTTATGCGAGCTGATTAAATTTATGCAAGCATTCAAATATTTTACGTTTGCTATCATATGTACCATAATTAATCTGGGTACGCAGTTTTTGATTCTGGAAGGAATTAATCAGAATAAGTATGATCACGATACGATGGTTTTATCGGCTATGTTTTGTGGCACTTTTGCAGGATTACTTAGTAAATTTTTTTTGGATAAATTTTATGTATTTATGGATCCAAGAGAAAATCTTAATACCGAGCTTAGTAAATTTTTTATTTATTCTTCAATGGGTGTGATTACCACTGCAATTTTCTGGCTTACAGAATGGTGTTTTTATATTACTTGGAAAAACCCCGCAGCTAAATACATTGGCGGTTTATTGGGGCTAAGTTTAGGTTATTGTTTGAAATATATTCTGGATCAACGTTTCGTATTTAACCAAGCGAGCTCCAGATGAGTTTTTCCCCTGTGAAAAAGAATTTAATGAACTGGGGACAATTTCCCGTAAGAATGGGAAAAAGTTACCAATTCAGCAGTGAGTATGAACTCGATAAATTATGGATTCAATTGAAAAACAGTTTTATAGCGCGTGGAATGGGTCGCTGTTATGGAGACGGTTCATTGGCTTCCCAAGTTCTATCTACTGTAAATTATTCTCATTTGCTTGATCTAGATGAAGAACATGGTGTTTTGGTGGCAGAGTCTGGCATAACTCTAAATCAATTATTAGAGACCTTAATTCCAAGAGGATGGTTCCTTCCAGTAACACCGGGCACGAGTTACGTTACCCTTGGTGGAGCTGTTGCAGCTGATGTTCATGGCAAAAATCATCATTGTGATGGAAGTTTTGGTAATTTTATCAGTTGGTTCGATCTGAAGATTCCCTCGGGTGAAATTCTGCGCTGTTCGCCGAGCGAAAATAGCGAAATTTTCTATGCAACTATTGGGGGTATGGGACTTACTGGATTGATTCTATCGGTAGCCTTAAAGCTTCTTAGGATTGAAACGTCTTGGATTGACCAGAAAATAGTTTCAGCTCATAATTTGGAAGGGTTAATGGATTTATTTGAGTCTGAAGAGCAATTAAAATATTCGGTTGCTTGGATCGACTGTCTGCATCTTAAAAATCCAGGTCATGGCGTATTAATGAGTGGAAGGCATGCGGTTGCTGATGAACTTCGTACTTTTGATTTAGATGCTTTAGAGATTAACTTAAAAACTAAATTAAGCGTTCCTTGTAATCTGCCAGATTGGTTTTTGAGTACATGGTTAGTTCGTATGTTAAATAATGGCTACAGTTATGCTCAAAAATTTCAGCAAGATCGCCAACTAGTACCTCTAGCGAGTTATTTTTATCCGCTTGATACTGTCAGACATTGGAATCGAATGTATGGCTCATCTGGATTCATACAGTATCAGTGTGTTTTACCTTTGAAAAACAGTAAGGATGGTTTAAACGAAATATTGTGGAATATTCAGAAATCTGGTGAAGGTTCATTTTTAGCTGTCTTAAAAAAGTTTGGATCATCAAATAGTGGCGGTTGGTTATCATTTCCAATGGAAGGATATACATTAGCACTTGATTTTCCTCGTAGATCCTCTACGGAGAAACTGTTGAAAAATCTTGATGAAGTAGTTTCGCGATATGGTGGACGCTTATACTTGGCAAAAGACTCACGAGGACCAAAGGATTTATTTGAACAAAGCTATCCTAGATGGAGTGAGTTTAAGTTATTGAGAAATAAAATTGATCCTAATCAGACTCTAAATAGCGACTTGGCCATGAGATTAGGACTTTAACTTTAGGAAGTTTTATCGATGAAAGAAAAATCGGTACTTATATTGGGAGCGAGTTCAGATATAGGAAGAGCTTTAGCAGTAGAATATGCCGCCAATGACTATGATTTAATCATTACCGCGAGAAAACCAGAAACTTTAATGGGATTGAAAAATCATCTTCAAATTAAATACGAGTGTGAGGTACAAGTAGTATCACTCGATATAAGTGATTCAACAGATCTATCTCATTTTTCAGATTTAATGGCGCGATTACCGCTCGGAATTATAAATTGTATAGGTGATTTGTCGGATGAGATGGCTTGCAGCTTAGATTCAAAGGTTTTGAGTAAGAATTACAGAGTGAATGCTGAGGGACCAATAGTTTTTCTTGAATATTTTGCGAATAGATTCGTAGAGCGAGGTTTTGGCTTTGTGGTTGGAATTAGTTCTGTAGCAGGTGATAGGGGGCGCTCTAGAAATGGTTTTTACGGTTCAGCAAAAGCAATGCTAAGCACCTATCTTTCTGCTTTACGAAACAGAATGTTCAAGCTAAACGTTTTTGTGTTAGATGTTAGGCCCGGGTTTGTAAAAACTAAAATGACCGCTCATCTACATTTACCGAAGTTTTTGACTACTGACCCGAGTACTGTTGCTCGTGATATTTTTAAAGCTCAGCAGAGTAGAAAAGATATTATATATACTCCTTTTTATTGGTACTGGATTATGATGTTTATAAAAAATATACCTGAGTTTATATTTAAACGAATGAAGATCTGAATGAATTCTTTGGCACTTTTTGATTTTGATGGAACTATCACGACTAAAGACACGTTTAGTCAGTTTTTAATTTATTTGATGTCTCCTCCAAGACTGATTTTCGAATCTATGATTTTGGGTCCCACCTATGTGGCCTACCTTTTTAATTTAATTAGTAATAACTCAGCTAAAGGTATGGCATTGAAGCGTGTTTTAAAAGGCTACTCTGAGGAACAGCTATTAAGTCTAGGGCTTGATTTTTACGAGAACCGATGTCGTGATCTAATTCGCCCCAAAGCAATAAATCGTATTAAATGGCATAAAGATCGAGGTGATGATGTTGTTTTAGTTTCAGCCTCTGTGGGCTTTTGGCTACTGCCTTTCGCTAATGAGTATGATTTGGATTTAATATGTACTCGCGTAAAATGTGAACAAGGTATTTGCTTAGGTCAACTAGATGGTCTCAATTGCTTTGGGCCAGAAAAAGTACGTAGAGTCGAGGAAAAATACGATTTTTCAAAATATGAGACAGTTTATGCTTATGGCGATACACGCGGCGATAAAGAGATGTTAGAGGTAGCTAAACTGGGTTTCTTCAAGCCGTTTCGAGGTGCTGGATCCGATATTCCGATGAAGAGTTGGGAGGCTAGGTGAATCTAATTGATAATTCCTACGACCTAGATCGGAATGAATTTGAAAAAGTTCAGGGTCATAAGGGTTATGTTCTATGGTTTACGGGGTTGAGTGGCTCAGGAAAATCAACATTGTGCTCACAATTGGCTAAAGCCTTGTTCGCCGCCAGTATTAGATTCATAGTCTTAGATGGAGATCATATTCGAAAAGGTCTCAATAAAGACTGCGATTTTTCAAGGAATGGTCGTGATGAAAATCTTCGAAGAGTTGCAGAATTAGCCAAATTTCTATTGCAACAGGGGCATGTGGTTTTGTGTTCTTTCATTTCTCCATTAGATGCTCAGCGTAAAATGGCTTGTAAGATTATTGGTGAGAATGATTTCAGCCTGATCTATGTAAAAGCATCAATAGCAACCTGTGAAAACCGTGATCCAAAAGATCTCTATTCGAGAGCTAGGCTTGGCCAAATTGAAAATTTCACTGGAATTTCAAGTCCTTATGAAGAACCTCAGGAAGCTAGTCTAAAGTTAGATACTGAGAATAGTTCAATTAATGATTGCTCTCATGAGTTGGTACAGTTCTGTTTGGAAAAAATCGGCCACGCTGTAGAATTTGTTTAATATTGAGTGAGTAGTTTCCGATAGGACGATAATAACTCGTTCAAAAACGTCCGCCCTGCGGTGAGCAACGATTCAAGTCTAGTTTACATTGAGTCTAAATCCTCAGTTATTGGACGGGACGAGTTGAAAACAAAGTTTGCAGCATCAGTTCCTCTAAATAAGTCTGTCGTATTAAATCGATAAAGTAATAAACTTTAACAGTTACTTGGAAATTATTTATGATGGTCACAAAGTATGCCTACATCAGGTATTATGACGGAATTATTTACAAAAACAATGGATTTTAAATGCTTTGTGTCTTCTCTGAAAATTTTAACGAAACTCATTTACCAGCGAAATATGTGAGTGTTGAATCTACTATTCATAAATTTCTTGATATGAACCAAGGTGAAGTTAGAACGCAAATTAGTATGGTGCAAACAGAAAAAACACCATTACATTATATTGAAGAACTTACACAGATACGGTCTGGAAAAGTCGATTACATAAGAGTTTATCAAGAGCATTCTGAGGAGGGCGTATTCGATTCCTCAGATAAACCAGAACGCGAGCTCAAACTGACTAAAAGGCTGCAATACGAATTTTTGAAATATGGTGATGGAAACATAGTTCGTCGTAACCATGCTTGGGATGATGACGCTATTGAAAATGCTTTAAACTCGACTATTCACAACATCTGGCACGGATTAAATTATCAGGATTTACATAGGGAGCTTCAAGCTCTTGATATTTGTGATAAAGTTTGTTCGAGATACGATTTTTGGTATCCATTGATTGGAATTAAAGGTATGGGAGAAACTATTGAAAAAGAGGTCTGAATTCATTGCTTTAACAAAGCCTAGAATTACTGATGATGAAATTTCGGCTGTCGTAAAGGTTATGAAATCTGGCTGGTGGACTACTGGTCCTGAAACTTCGGCTTTTGAGAAAGAGATGGTTGAATATCTAGGCGGTGGATTAAACGCAGTTGGTTTAAATAGTTGTACGTCCGGTCTTTTTCTAGCCTTAAAGGCTCTCGACGTAGGATATGGAGACGAAGTGATTGTGCCAACAATGACTTACGTTGCAACTGCCCATGTGGTCGAATGGTGTGGGGCTACGCCAATTCTGTGCGATATCGACCCGTTGACCCGCAATTTAGACTTAGATGATTGTGCCAAAAAAATTACTCCAAGAACAAAGGTTATCATTCCTGTGCATATTGCGGGCTTGCCAGTTGATTTGAAGAACTTAAATATCTTAGCAAGTAAACATAATATAACCATAATCGAAGATGCGGCTCATGCAGTAGGTTCAAGCTATCAGGGGCAGAAGATAGGTCATCACTCCTTAGCAAGTATTTTTAGTTTTTATGCCACCAAAAACCTTGCTTGTGGAGAGGGGGGAATGTTGGTGACATCTGATGAAGAGTTTGCCGAAAAGATTAGGAGATTGTCTTACTTTGGAATTGATAAACAAGCTTTTCAACGTCATACCAAAAAGGGAAGTTGGTATTATCAGGTAGAAGGTCCTGGATTTAAGTGTAATTTAGATAACATTCATGCTGCAATTGGAAGAATTCAGTTAAGAAAGTTAGATGATTTCATCGATAAAAGACAGAGAATTGCCGCTTGGTATGATGAATTGTTACCGGAATCAATTCAAAGACCTATAAGGAATTCTGAGAGCTCACATTGCTTTCACCTTTATCAATTAGGACTTCCAGAAGAATGGAAAAGAGATGCGTTAGTAAGCTATTTGAAAGATTGGAATGTTGGATGCAGTGTTCACTTCATTCCGCTACATGAGCATCCTCATTATCGCAGAAATAAAAATGAGTTTGCAGGATGTAATAGAATCTCGCATCGTAATTTGTCATTGCCTATGGATCCAGGTTTAACTGTCGATGATGTTAAATATATTAGCCGTGTCATTGAAAACTTTGGAGAGAAGTTGTGAAGTTAAATCTCAAAGAGAGATTGCTCAAGTATAAAGAAGTTTCGATCTGGGGCTTATGTTTTCTTGGATATACTCTTCTATTAGGACTTAAAGGACTAGGATTTAGAGCAAAAGTATTTTATCTGTGTTCTATGAATAACAAAAAGTTCTTATGTGATGATTATCCTAAATCGAAACAGATAGATAAAAATTTGAGTATTCGAAGACACCTATGATGAGTAATAAAGTAATTTATGGTGCTGACCCTTATCTCTGCATGGGATCAGGTGATTTGTTGAGTTTAATCTACCTATCCAAAAGGATGGAGAGGTTAGGTATTGAGAATCATTTTATATGTTTGGATACTTCTTCTGCCAGATTACTTATCGAGGAAATGATTGAATTAAAGTTTTTTAATACTTTCGGTATAGATTTTAATATAGAACAATTTGTAAAAGAATTTCACCACGAAGTTGTCTCCAAATGTTATTAACTGGCAATTTCCTAAAGCTTTATAGTAATGAGTGTTTATGAGTCCTTTGAATTTAATTTTATTCTGTAATCAGCCGCATTTGAAGGGCGACCCCTTAAATTCATGGGTATTCGATGACATTGC
>JAYZAC010000091.1:0-3366 GCA_036339875.1 bacterium
TCCCTTGATTACGAGTTCTTTTTGATTTTTAGAAACACCTTCTAAGCCCTTACCAATAAACTTTTTTCCAAAGAGGTATTGGCTAGTTAAGCTTTTCTTGTTTTTTTTGAGGGCTGGTACGGTACCTGAAAAGACAATCTCTCCCCCTAACTCGCCCGCACCAGGCCCAAAGTCGACTACATGATCAGCAGCTTTGATAGTGTCATAATCGTGCTCTACAACCAATACTGAGTTTCCTATATCTCGAAGGTGTTGTAAGGTTTGAATCAATCTATCGTTATCCCTTTGGTGTAGTCCAATTGAGGGTTCATCTAAAATGTAGAGCACTCCTGTCAATTCGCTACCTATCTGACTTGCAAGACGAATTCTTTGACTTTCCCCACCTGATAATGTAGGAGCGAGGCGATCGAGAGTGAGATAATTTAGTCCAACGCTTACTAAAAAGCCCAATCGAGACCGTATTTCTTTCAATACTTCAGAGGAAATTTGTTTTTGATTTCCTTCTAAACAAATATTTTCGAAGAAACAAAGAGCTTCTTTAATTGTCATCGAGCATACTTCAGCAATACCATTCGTTTCAATTTTGACTGCTCTTGATTCTGCACGAATACGACTGCCATTACATTTACGGCATTTGACTGGTTTAACGTGCTTAGAATGTGACTCGCGGAGTTCCTGTCCTCCCTCGGCAGCTTCTTTTATTCTCTCGAGATACGTATTTACGAGCCCTCTGTAATGATGGCGGCCAAAACTCGAATCTGTTCCTGATTGCAGATCTAAAGTAATACGTTCAGCACGTCCGAAAAATAAATAATTCTGCTGAATTTCAGTTAGATCCTTGAAAGGTGTATCCTCATCGATGTCTAATTGACTGATAATCGATTTAATATATCGATAAGTCCAACCTTTCCTTCGTTTCATAGCGCTGGCCCATGGAATAACAGCACCTTTAGATATACTTAGATTTTCATCCTGAATGAATGTCCATTCATCCACAGCCATTTTGCTGCCCAGTCCATTACAACTAACACACATTCCTAGCGGTGAGTTAAATGAAAATGATTGAGGACTGAGTTCCGGGAAGGAGATATTGCAGGAACTGCACGCTAATTTTTCTGAAAATACGATATCTTTTCCAGTATCTAAGCGATGCACTATTATTGTACCTTCCAGACAATATTTAAGTGCTGTTTCTACCGAATCTGTGAGGCGATTGCGAATCCCGTCTTTCACTACAAGTCGATCGATAACAATCTCTAAATTGTGCTTTAATTTTTTATCGAGAGTTATCTGTTCTTCAAGATTATGAAGTTTTCCATTAACCCGCATGCGAGTGAACCCTTTGTGAATAGCTTCTTCAAAAATTTCGCGGTATTCTCCTTTACGATTACTGACTTGCGGTGAGAGTATCATTAGCTTGGTTTTTTCTGGCCAGCTCATTATGTAATCAACCATTTGTTGTGCTGTTTGACGGCCTACTGGCTCCCCACATTTGTGACAATATTGCTTACCCACTCGTGCGAAGAGAACTCTCAGGTAATCATAGATCTCGGTTACCGTTCCAACAGTAGACCTAGGGTTTTTGCTTGCAGCCTTCTGTTCAATGGAGATTGTGGGCGATAACCCTCTAATATAATCATAGTGAGGTTTTTCCATTTGACCCAAGAATTGTCTGGCGTAGCTACTCAACGATTCAACATATCTTCTTTGGCCCTCGGCATAAATCGTATCAAAAGCTAAAGATGATTTACCTGAGCCACTAACTCCTGTGAAAACTACTAGCTTATTCTTGGGAATTTCGAGATACACATCCTTTAAGTTGTGCTCTTTTGCCCCTTTTATAATTAATTTTTCCGACATTTTGTAAATTCCTATGTTTAGGGAACTAGCAAACCCTCTTTTTTTGCGGCTGTCAATCTGTGTTCCTTGGTATTTTGATGAGGATATTTTGTCTACACATCTTAGATGTTGACAGATTTTACAAGTATATTATGCTCTGAAACTGAGTTTAAATTTCAGGATACAATTAATGTTTAGAATAATCGTTCTTCTTTTTGGGCTCACTTTGCATTGGTCAAGTGAGCAGGACTTAGATCTTCTCAACACAGTTTCGACGCGCACACTCAAGCTTGGTAGGATGTCACAAGTTGATCCACTTTTCTACGACGATTGGAAGGCACAGGAGATTGCGCAAAAAACGCTAACAAAAACGCTTGCTGAAAAGTGGATTTCAAATCTCTCTACATTAAGTGAATGGTACAAGGCTCGGCTACCAAGCGAGAGAAGAGGTATTGATGACTTAATTCGTCAGATAATATTCATTCAACAAAACCCAATTAATGTATCTGACTACAATTACCTATTCCCTAATTGGTCGCAGAAAAGTCATGACGGAGTTGAATCAATAAACACGGAAAATATAGATAAAACTCAATTAGAGCAATCAATAAATATACTGAACGCCTGCTACATGCAGGGTTCTGATTACTACCCAGGATGGGGTTATAAACGGAAAGATCACTCCTACTATTGTGGTCAGGAAGTCAGTCGAGAATTCATTAACTCATACTGGATGAACGAGAAACAACGCGTCACTGTAGAGGCCAGCAGTGAAATCATCATGAAATTAAGCGCAGCAAAAGAACTTAAAGGGTTGGTTCCAACAATTCGTCTTGGAAAACAATCGAAGACTTATATTGACGGTAAATTGGTAGCTGTAGTTCGTGTGAAATTCAGCAAGAAGATGACTATCAAGACCAAGATGCAGCATAAATATGGTACTGAACGTGTTTGGGTTGAATTATTTGAGGGAAAGACGCCTTCTTGGCCTTGGGAGACGGTAAAGTATAAATTTGTTGGTAACACATACACAGAAGTCCATGGACCTACAGGTGTTAAAATAATCACTGCAGCTGAACCATTAGGCTCGGATGATCAAGAAGATAAGGATGATAATAACAATTACGGCCCAATAATTGCCGGAGAGCTTAACATTATCGACGGTGTGAAGTATCAAATGGGTTATCAGCTTCGATTCTGGGAAAACGAGATTCTAGGAACATCATCTGGAATAATTGATCAAGAATATTTACCTTGTCAAAACCATCGGGTAGATGTAATGAAGTTGCAGCTTAATGATTTTGAACAAAAGATTCCGAATATGAAAATGGTGTCTGGTGATCTTTATCATTTTAGAGATGGAAAGGAAATACTTTATCGAAGAGTAAGTTTTAATAACTCCTACAAATATAGGATTACAAGAGAATGGTTCAATCAGAGACTAAGGGAGTATTTCAATGTATATCGGCGTCGCGTTGAGGCATGGTTCCCAAAATGGGAACGAATGTCGGGAAAACGAGAAACCGA
>JAYZAC010000092.1:0-4370 GCA_036339875.1 bacterium
AGTTTATGCTACCCTCATAAGTACCAGGATCAACCAGTATGGTATCGCCGGCACTGGCGGCGTCAATCAGAGCCTGGATAGTGGAAAATTGTTCTTCGTATGCGCAAGGATCAACCTCTTCCTCGGCGGTTGCCTTCGTAGATTCTTCTTCACAGGAAACAACAAAACAAGCGTATACAAACAAAAATGTTGTGAATAACTTAAAAGGCAGTTTAATTCTCATTTTTCTACTCCTCGGTAAATTCATTCGGATGAAACAAAAGTAAATCTAACTACTCAAAAAAGCAAAACATCCCTGTTTAGAGTGCAAAATAAGGGTTATAAGACCAGTGACTTTGCCTGACTACAACCTAATATGACCCAATTATGTCTTATTTCGTGCTTTTTTAACAGTCTGACAATCATCTCTACCAATATAGTCTAACGGTTGTTAGCGGTTAATCCTGTAAACCTAGCGCCTCTAGAATGCAAGCTTTAGATTTTCATGAAGCTTCTGAATGAAACTACTTAATGCGGGGCCTAAGATGACCTTAGTAATAATTGGTTATATAGATACCATTCATAGGGTTAATCGGTAGGTTTTTTCAAAAAAAATAATTACGTTACAAAAGAGGCCGTTAATTGTTTTAAATCTCTATATTTAGGTAACGAAGTTTAATTCCTTATTTGATAGAGATTTACTCGTAAGAAATGGTAAAGAGTGAGCAAAGTTAAATATTCTCTTAGCTGATTAAGATGTTGAAACAGACTTTTCGGATTATTGTAAACATTTTTTTCATCATCGGACTAGTTCACGGCTCAGCTTTTGGACAGAATCTTTCAGCTGTCCCTACTTCAGCATGGCAGCAACTTTTTAATGGAAAGAACCTTAACGGCTGGAACTTTCATTTTTCCGGATATGATTATAATGAAAATCCATTTAACACTTTGAAGGTTGCAGACGGGTTACTGAAAGTAGACTATAGTGGTTACAAAGGGTGGAATGGTGAATTTGGACATTTTGCACGGGACGAGGTATACTCACATTTTCTTTTTGCTGTTGAATATAGGTTCGTTGGTGAACAAACTCTTGGGGCTCCGGGCTGGGCATTTAGGAATAACGGGATTATGTTTCATTCGGAATCGATGAGTGGCATGAAAAAAAATCAGGATTTCCCTGTATCAGTAGAAGCTCAACTTTTACAGCGAGGCACAGAAGACCAGCCTACCAGCGTTATAAATCTATGCAATGGAGCATCGAAAACCACCGCACAAGAAAAACCTAATTGTAGTAAAGAAGAAGCAGCAGTTGTAATCGCTCATAAAAATGCCTGGGTCAGAGCAGAAGTTCTCGTTCTAGGTGATTCCTTAGCAAAGTTCATGCTTAATGGTGATACCTTAGGCGTATTCACGAATTTTAAGTATGCTGAGACAGGCAAGCCGATAAAAGAGGGTCGCATTGCTCTGCAGGCTGAGAGTCATAATACTCAATTCAGAAAAATAGAGATTGTGAACCTTGCTGGCTGCATGGATCCTGCTAATTCTAACTACAAACCTTATTTCTTCAAGAATGACCCCGATTCTTGTAAATAAACCAACAATAATCACAATAGATCGTTATGCTTCGTTATGGGTAAATGGTGCTTCCTTATTTTAGGGATCCAATAATAATTTGAAATCTTTATTATGAAGCCTTACTACTTTTCTCTATTACTATCCGGGATTCTTTTTTCTCAACAAAATGATTCAAGTGCATTAAATCAAAACGTAGCTACGCCGATTGATCTGATCAATGCACCACCAGGATTCCAAGTTGAATTAATCTATTCTGTCCCTTTAGATGAACAGGGTTCATGGGTGGCTTTATGCGTTGATGATTTAGGTAGAATTATTGCTAGTGATCAGTACGGTGGACTTTACAGATTTGAACCTCCCCAGTTAGGAAAATCGCTTAATCCATCTTCTGTAAAAAAGATACCTGTGGATATTAAGGCAGCAAATGGCTTGCTTTGGGCTTTCGACGCTTTATATGTAGCTGTTAATGATTATGATTTTGAGATGGATAGTGGCCTATATCGAATTACAGATAATGATGGAGATGGTGAATTAGATAAAGTAGAATTGATGAGAGAAATGGTTTCTCAGTATGACCATGGTGTACATGCTCTTTTATTATCTCCTGATAAAAAATCAATTTATATGATTTCTGGAAATAATGCTGACTTAACAGAAGTTAATAGTTCTAAAGTTCCAATGCATTGGGGTGAGGATCATTTATTACCAAGCATACCTGATGGACGAGGTCATAACATCGATAGATTTGCTCCTGGAGGAATTATTTATAAAATTTCACCAGATGGGCAAGATTGGGAAATTGTAAGCACTGGATTTCGGAATATTTATGATGGAGCTTTCAATCGAGCGGGGGAACTCTTTACTTATGATGCTGATATGGAATGGGATTTTAATACTCCTTGGTACCGACCAACGCGAGTTGTTCATGTTACCAGTGGATCATCCTGGGGTTGGCGGAATGGTGCTGGAAAGAGGCCGGAATTTTATGCTGATAATCTTCCTCCAGTAGTCAACATAGGACCTGGTTCTCCTACTGGTGTAACATTTGGATATAATGCGAATTTTCCTCCTGTATATAAAGAAGCGTTGTTTATCCTCGATTGGAGTTGGGGGAAGATATATGCCGTTCATCTCGAAAACAAGGGATCAACTTATGCTGGAAGAAGTGAGTTGTTTATATCTGGAGCACCGCTACCTGTTACTGATATTGTGATCCATCCAAGAGATGGCGCAATGTATTTTGCAATAGGTGGAAGAAAAGTTCAGTCAGGACTTTATCGCGTTACATATAATGGTTTAATTGACAGTCCCTACAAAAAACCTAAAACCAGAGATAACAATCTTGTACGGCTACGGAAAAAGCTAGAAAGTTTTCATGCGAAAATTGATGACCAAGCTATTCAGAAAGCTTGGCCTCATCTTGATCATAAAGACCGCTTTATTAGATGGGCTGCACGTACCGCAATTATGCATCAACCCGTATATAAATGGAGTGATAGAGCCCTTTCTGAAAGAAACCCAAGAAAGCGCGTCGAAGCACTGTTAGGATTGGCAAAAGTTGCTGGAATCGATTCGATTCACCGAAAGATAACCGACTTGCCCATTGACATAACCTTGCGTAAACGATTACTAGAATCGCTACTTAATATAAATTGGAGACGATTAGATCATGATGGCAGATTGACATATCTTAGAACTTTTCAAATTGTTCTTAATCGTTTTCAAAAACCTGATGAAATCTTAACAAAAAAAATTATAACCAAACTTAACAATCTTTTTCCTTCTGAAACATTTTCTGAGAATTGGCTTCTGGCAGAAACACTATGTTACCTTGAATCACCTTTCGCTGTTCAAAAAACCATAAATCTATTGCGGAACTCTGATACCCAGGAAGAGCAGATAGAGTTTGCTCGGTCACTTCGTTTTGTCAAGCTTGGTTGGACAGATGATTTGAGAATTGAATATTTTGAATGGTTCAATCGCGCGAAAGTATATAAAGGAGGAGCCAGCTTTGAAAGATTTATCGAATTAATTCTAAATGATGCTCTGATGAGTCTTCCTGAAAATAAAAAATTAATGATTGAATCAATTCTTGAAAATGCACCTCTAGCGCAAACCCCATTTCAGTTGATGGCTGAAGAAATGATCGACCGTGAATTTGTTAAAGAATGGACTATGAAAGATTTTAGCCAAACCGATATAAAGCAATTAAGAAATAGAGATTTTGATCAAGGTCGTAATATGTTTTCTGTAACGGGTTGTTTTGCGTGTCATCGGTTTAATAACGAGGGAGGAATGACTGGCCCTGACCTTACTAGCGCAGGAAGACGGTTTTCAGTATACGACTTATTAGATAATATTATTAATCCAAGTAAAGTGATGAGTGATCAGTATGCTCCTGTTCAAGTTACTATGGAGAATGGTGAACTTGTAACTGGTCTGATTGTTAATTTAAATATTCATAATCTTTATGTGAATATCGATATGTTTAATCCGAATGATATCATAATAGTCGACCGTAATAAAGTCTCAAAAATTGAAATGTCTCCTTTGTCTCCGATGCCATCAGGTCTCTTGTCTATGTTGAAAGAAGATGAGATTCTGGACCTAATAGCTTTTATAATCAGTGGCGGTAAAAAGGATAACGCAGTATTTAAGCGTTAATTAATATCGTAATCATAATAATACATTTCCTGATTGAACTAAGATGAGATATTAAGCAAGAATATCTTTAACTATCTTGCCATGAACATCTGTCAGTCTATACCGTCTTCCCTGATGTTTGAAGATTAGGTTTTCGTGATCTACACCCAGTA
>JAYZAC010000093.1:0-11159 GCA_036339875.1 bacterium
TCTGACGATTACTAAGTTTAATATTCACCAACCCTCCTTATTTCTTGTTCTATCTAAATCTATTCGACATAATACCGACACAACAAACATTTTTTTTGGAATTTTAATTATCATAAATTTTTCTATCGATTTAGATAAACTCTTTGCACGCGAGGTACTCTGCGACTACACATAATACAGATTATGTTAACCTAATACTTTGAGGAAATGTGGCACAGGTTCAAAGGCACGAAAATACTATCTAGATTTTTTGACTAATATTCAGATAGTTTTTATGTAAATAAACTTCAATGAGATCATCACCAAAGCAAAGCATGAGAGTATTAATTTTCAAATCAGATAAAAAATAACAGCTAGTAAGTTACACTAATCCACAGAAATTAATTTTATACTATTCTGAAGAGATGTCAGTCTCTGCGTGACAGAATCAATACAAACAGAATATCGCCATGCGCAATTGACCTGCAGCCCCTGTTTGAAAGACTCTGATTCAAAAAGATTTTCTACACTAACCAACGCATCTTCTTCATTACTAATTTGAATATCTTCTTTTTCCTGAATACTTAATAGGATTTGATGAAGGTCACGAGCCAGAATCATGCCGAGAGCGGATGGTACAAAAGTCACAGACTGCTTTTGTTTACCAAAAGGGTTCCAGCCATTCGCTTGATATTTAACAAAATGATTCTCTTTTCGCGGGTCAAAATTCAACTCTTCAAAAGACCTCAGAGAAATCTCTAGATCAGTAATAATTTTAGATAATCTCGTCTTAAGTTGTTGATTTTGCTGCTGCGTTAGTTCTTGCGATCTTGTCTCGGACCTATAGGCTAGAAAATCAACATCCTCGTTCAACTTCACATAATCTGCAGCCAGAAATGAGTTGTAGTTTTCAGAATTCTCACGAAAACGAGGATAAAGCTGTGTTTTCACAGCCTCACTGCTCGCGTCTATCAGATAAAAAATAGCATGACCGGTAATTCTATCGATATAGATATGCTTCACACTAACTTGTGTATCATTAGCCAGTTTACCTATCTTTTTTTTCGTAACCTCTCTAGTTTCACTATGGTTTCCCCAATCACGAACGAATAATCCATTAGGAGCGTCATAAACAACCCCTTTTACAGCTTTATCAAGAGACACAAAATCTATATTCTCTATGTTCTCTAGCATCTTAAAGTATTGTTTACGATAACTACTATTAGCTTGTCTTTTATCTAGAACTGATAAATCCTCAGAATGTTCTTCACGAGTCACACGATGCTTTCGAATCGATTCTTTAAGAATATCAAATTGCTCATTAAAATCGGCTCTTACCTTCGGGTTTGAAATATCATGTCGTAGAGCCCCAGGTTTTAGAGCGATGCGACCCTCTCGAAATTCAAAATAGCTTTCATTCAAACCGTTCTGCAAAGCTTTGGTGTAAACTTTCTCAGTTGCAACCAAACCTTTCTGCGCACTCTTAAGACGCTTTTCCAATTCCTTTGATGCTTTCTTATTATTCCCATCAATCACTGAATTTACGGATTGAGCCAGGTCCGACTGTGTCAATTGACTCACCAAACGTTTAGACATAATTTGGTAATTAACTAAGTTATTAGAATTTTCCCACAAGTGATAAATATAGGCCAATTGGTCACTGAGCAGATCGTTTGAGGATAACTGATATAAATCTAAACCTAGTGTTTGCGTTTTAAAGCTTTCTAGCAAAGCCGAAGACAACTCGCTCTGAGGCATATTCCTTATTGAACGCAGAGTTTGTTGCACGGAAGACTCATCGATCGACAAACGCAGAGTATATAACTTTTTAAGATCTTCCTTTATAAGTCCAAGATACGTAGGCATGGCAACGCCATATTTAAAGGCTGATTTGATGTTACCCTGAAATTGAATAAAATTACGTTTGGCTACCGAATGAAACGGAAAACTTAATTCGCCGCGCCTAACCACATCCCACATTTGGCACCATTCCGATATATCTGCAATCGATGTCCGTGGACTGGTATCTTTTGCTAAGCCATTGGTAGTAGGCAAAGCTTGTCCTACATAGTCGGTTGATCTCTGCCAAATAAGATTGAGAATCGCATCAGAAGATTCATACTTAGATTCTAATTGAAACTTCTTCCAGCCTTCCAGAAAATGTTTTGTAAACCAAACATCCGCTACATTGTTCTGCGAATTTAAAATTCCGTCTGTACGTAAATCAATGAGCTGTCGTAAATTTAATTGCCAGACCTTCAAATCAAGCTTTTGAAGATTGCGTGTCGCATGCTCGAGATTCTTGTGATGGTTGTATAAGTAGTTATCGGGATGGTCAGATTTTAGTTTTCGATTGCGCGTAGTTCTCTCTAGACTTTCGATAATTGTAATAAGATTATTTAACGTTTCTGTATTTAAGCTCGATGCAATGAAAATCGGTTCAAGTCCCCTACCAGGAATTTCTTGATCCATAAAATTATTAAATTTATTCCATGCAATCGAACCAAAATCACCCGGTGTAAGCTTGGTACTAACAGATATGGATGCAGCCGAATCGCTGGAAATCTGATTTCCACTTAAAGAATCGGTTGAAGTTGGTCGCATCGCGTCAGTCGAGAGCAAGTCATTAGAAGATTCAAATTTGTCATAGAAATCTTCCGCACTAATTTTACCGACAAATAACGCAACGAATAATAGAATTTCCAGAATCATTATAAACCTTTACAAAAGTACGAAAATCTAGTAACCAAGTTTCATATTCTGAAAAAGAAATCAAAAGCTTAAAAATTATTGGAGAATCAATGTTCGAAAGAAACTCTCTTTCGTCTTTTTCCACTAGTTTGTGGAATGATAAATCCGGATAGTAATCTACTATTAACCAAATCCCCAACCTTCACTGAGTTATCGATTATGAAATGATGGCGACTATTTAATAGATGTAGAAACAGCAGGGCGTTAGAACCCTTTAAACCTGAAATCAAAGTCTCGAATTCATCACCATTGGACCCAACTACTCGAAGAGAAACTGATTCCTCCTGAGACACATCAAAGAAGCATCCATCAGCTTCTTCAATTATACAAGTTTGGGTTGACTTCCCTATACGAAGTTCAACAACACTATTAAGTTCCACAACCCTTATTTGTAACTGGGATGCGTCAACTGGAATAGTCAACACTAAACAAAAAATGATTAAGAATGGCACAATAGAAAATCTTAACCTTTAAGATGTAATCTTATAAAGATACTAATAAAAGTAAAAGTGACAAAAATAATTACCTTATATTAAAAATGTGTGATTTAAAATTCTTTGACATGAAAGTTGAAAAATAACTCATAAACGAATCTGTAAAATCATCATTTAACCAAAATCAAAGGAAACTTAATGATTAAGACTATTAATCTGATTTTTTTAGCTTCCATAATTGTAAATACTACCTATCCAGCTGGAATCGCTGGAAAAATAGCCCCAGATTTGAGAGTCGAACACTGGATGAATCACACCGGTAAACCAATGACTAAAAAACCGAAAATGAAAGATTACAACAATAAATTACTATACATCTACTGTTGGCAATATTGGTGTCCAGGCTGCCACTCTCAAGGTTTTCCCACCCTAAAAAAACTCCTTAATGAATTTGGAGAAGATCCTGATATTAAATTTTTAGCTATTCAAACGCCATTTGAAGGCAGACATATTAATACTTTAGATAAATTGAAAATAACGGCAGAAAAATATGATTTAAAAATTCCAATGGGTCATACGCAAACTCAACCGGGAGAAAAAATTCCATTTTTGATGAAAGATTTTAGAACAGGTGGTACTCCATGGGGTATTGTCATTGGTCCAGATCGCAAAGTCTTGCTTAATGGCTATAAATTAGACTATGAAATTACAGTGAAATTAATTCGTCAATTTAAAGATCGAAAGTAAAATGAAACCACCTATTCTTAACCTCTTTAATAAACTCTTAAATCTTTATGGAGCTCAGGGTTGGTGGCCCTTATTGAATATCGAAGGGTCCAATCCCACTAAGTCAGGCTCACTTCAAGGTTATCACCCAGGAGATTATTCCTACCCTCGAAATCGACAACAACAATTTCAAATTATTGTAGGAGCTGTGCTCACTCAAAATACTTCATGGGTACAAGTAGAACGAGGATTAGTTTCACTACAAAAAAATGAACTACTTAGCCCCACAAAACTAACTCAAAATCAAGACTTAACAAAAGCTTGTATAAGAGTTTGCGGTTACTACAATCAAAAATTTGATTATCTAAAATCTATATGTAAGATGGTTCAAAAACTCACAACCAAAGGAGATCTTTGGGTCACACCATCTCGTCAGGAATTATTAAGCTTGAAAGGTGTAGGACCTGAAACCGCAGACACCATGTTGTGTTATGCCTTCTCTCAAAAGCAATTTATCGTTGACGCTTATACCAGGCGTGTATTTCAAAGATTAGGTTGGATAGAACCTAAAATTAGCTATAACAAATTAAAAAATTTGATAGAAAGTTGCCTTCCCGATGATCTAATCATTTATCAAGAATTTCATGCTTTAATCGTTGAGTTTGCAAAACGCTTAAAAGTGCCTACATCCTCCGAAAACGACCTTCTCAATGAAATATGTGGTCAATAAGATTTCTCGTTAGTTATTCAATATTTATTGCTATTGTCACCATTCTTTTTGGAAAGTTTAATGATGGTGGATGGTATACACTCGCCGCTCTTTCTATCAAATCTGGCGCTCAACCATTCATTGATTTTCACTATCCTCATACACCTCATTTCGCTTACTTTCTTTCTAAGATCTTACACCTATGTCCGGAATCAATTCATCCAGTACTCTATTTAAGATTTTTTTGCGTAATAATCTGGCTCATTAGTGTGCTTCTAACAATAGCACTCGTAAAAAAAGAAAATTACAGATTGCTAATGATCTTGATACTTTGTCAGCCGTATCAAATTTATTTTTTGTGTATCATAAAGTGCTACGGAGTCATCCAACTTCTACTGCTATTTGTTTTATTTCTACAAAATACTCACTGGAAGTCATTTTCAGGATTTCTAGTAGGACTAATTTTAGCCATACGCATAAGTACTCCGGCTAGTCTTGCCCTAATGCCTTCAACTAACAAACTTTGGTCATGGTTTTTATTAATCTTAGCTCTAACCAGTCTGATACCGGCGATTAAAATGGGACTGCTTGATCATTGGTTCTTACCAATTCAGCATTTTGGTCTCGAAATAAATTCTTTCAATAAGTTCTATCTGGACAAATTTCATGAACCTCTAGGTATTCAATGGAGTCGCAAAATAGGCTATTTAATCAAAAGTTTTATTATGTGGTCTCCGTTTATACTAATTGCTCTCTACGCTAAAAATTTGAAGGTCTTATTTTTATTGATCATAAATATTCTTTTACATGTGTGCTTAGCAAGACCATTAGACGAATACTCCTGCTTTTTTTTACTACCATGTGCTGTTATGTTATGTAACAGCAAAATTGACGTACCTAAGTTTTTCTACACAATCTCTTTAATTGTTTTTATTACTCAGCTTGATAGATTCAACAACCGCTTGGTTCTTCATCAAAGTCAAATATTGAAACTACAAGCATTAAAGCTGAAAGGTTCTGTTTTTAGCCTAGATGCCTACATCCAAAGCAACTATTTTAAATCATATGATAAACGTCAAACACTAGGACATTTCTCAATATTTGAAACATGGTCAGACGAATTTTGCCAACGAAAGAATGTATTCAATAATAATACTCTTAAAAATCACATATTAAATCGTAAATTTGACTGGGTAATAACGACTGATACCCAGGTTCAATCGATTGGATTGAAGTCATTACTACGCAATTATAAACTAGCTAAAAAAATTCCAACTATGCTAGAACAAAATGAAGATCTATTGATTTATAAAAATCTCTCTTCAAATTCGAAATAAATACACCTGTTTGAATGGTTTATATAAAATTTTAGTTCGTCTATAATGTCTTCATGAATGCCTCCCAATTGGCAAAACCTCGCCTAGAAGACATTGTTCGAAGAATTCAAGGTATCTCAACACTACCTCACATCGCTCTTAAAATTATTGAAATAACATCAGATAACAATTCTTCTGCGAGTGATTTAGAAGATGTTATTAAGAGTGATCCCGGATTAACTGCAAAGTTACTGAAAATGGTTAACTCCGCTCATTTCGGATTGAGTGAAAAGGTTATGGAGATTCGTAAAGCAATTGTCTTCATGGGCTTCAAGTCGGTAAGAGATGTAGCTCTCAGTGCTTCGGTATGCGAACTCTTTAAAGAAGATATTCCAATTGGGCACTACACTCGAAGTGGCCTTTGGAGGCACTCTGTTGGAGTTGCTGTAACTGCTAATGTAATCGCTCAGCGGACTGAATTTGACGTAGGTGATTTCGTTTTTTCAACTGCAATTATGCACGATATCGGTATTGTAATGCTAGACCAATACATGCATGATCACTTTGCTGCCTGTATGCATAATCCTGATTGTCTATCTAAAGGACTTCACAATGTGGAAGCTGATATCATGGGCTTCACCCACCAAGACCTCGCTCGAGAAGTCGTTAAAAGCTGGGGATTACCAGAGGAGTTTGTTCAAACCTGCTCTTATCACCACAATCCGGAAATGGCTGCCAAGTCTTGGCAAGTCATAAACTCGATTATATATATGGCAAATACACTTTGCGACGCAAGAGATTTTGGCTTCAATGAGTCTTCCCAGATTAGTTCAACAGAGTTTAATTTTGTACTTCATAAACTAAATTTCACAAAAACAGATGTCTCAATCATATTGGAGGAATTACCAGCAGAATTTGAAAAAGCAAATGATCTTATTAATTTAGTGGATCACTCTTAACTATGGATCTTAAAGACCTATTAAAAGAAGAGAAAACTCTTATTGAGCAGTTAAATTTATTGGACGAAAGTGAGCGCTTTTGTCAAAATATTTTATGGTTGAATCAGGCTTTGTATGACCAATCTAACAAACTTCTAGAAGCTAGGGTGAACAATCCGAACTTTTCTACTTTTAATAACACCTCCTACATTACAAAAATTAATGCAAAAAATCCTTTATTTATTCAAGAACAGTCCTCAGACACAGTACTAATGACTCTAGGGATCTTTAATACTACAGAGTTTCAAGGACATCTAGTCATTCAATTTGGTACGCAGGATATTTCTAAAGATCATTTATATAAAATCGCTTCTAATTGTGCACAACACCTCATTTTTCACATCAGCAAATTGGTTAATGATAAAGAGTTTGAAAAACTAAATACTCGACTCAAGCACAGTCGAAATGAACTTCAAAACTTAAAGCACCAGTTTCATCAAATCTCCTTAGAGAATATTCAAAAAAATCAGGAACTCGAGGACTATAGTCTTAAGCTTGAGGACCGTGTTGCAGAAAAGACAAAAGAACTCCAAATTGCCCTACAAAGAGCCGAAATGGCCAATATTGCAAAAAGTCAATTCCTAGCTACCATGAGTCACGAAATTCGTACTCCCATGAATGGTGTAATTGCTATGACAGATTTAACTCTTGAAGATGAATCAGACTTAGATAAAAGAGAGAATTTAGAGTTAGTTAAAACAAGTGCTTACAACTTATTGGAAATAATCAATGATATTCTTGACTTTAGCAAAATTGAAGCTGGCAAGTTATCAATTGAAAAAGTCGAGTACAATTTAATAGAAAGCCTAAAGTCTGTACATTCATCACTAGCTATCAAGGCTTTTAAGAAAAAATTAGAACTACTTGTGGATATAGATGGTAATGTTCCGGAAATTGTACTAGGTGATCCTGGTCGTGTTACCCAAATCTTAATAAATATAATCGGAAATGCCATTAAATTTACCGAAAACGGCTACATAGAAAGTAAAATATCTTGCGTATCAAAACTGGATAATGAGGCTTTACTACAATTTTCTATCCGAGATACTGGAATTGGTATACCCGCAACACATCTTGATAGTATTTTTGACTCTTTTACCCAAGCTGATGGCTCTATAACAAGACAGTTTGGAGGCACTGGCTTAGGTACTACAATTTCTAGACAATTAGTCGAGTTAATGGGAGGAAAAATTTGGGTAGAAAGTGAACATGCTCAGGGAAGTACTTTTCATTTCCAACTTCCCTTTAATATTATTAGTGATTCGACTTCGTCGACTAAGATCAATTTTGTTCATCATAAAATAGTGATAGCTTGTGAACATAATCAGCTACGTCTATTAGTTAAGAAATACTTCAAACAATGGAAAGTTCCCAAAGTCATATCTTGCAAGTCTCTTGATAGATCTATCAAATCAATTCGACAAGCTACAGATGCAAAGAAACCATTTACTCTACTTATTATTGATGAATCGATCATAAGAGATAACTCAAAGGAATTGAGTGACCTAGCTAGCGTAGTAGAAGATACAAAGCTAAAGTGTATTTATTTGTCGAATCGCCTAGATCTTAATATTCTCGAGAAAGTAAAGACAAAATTACCTGAGATTACTATTCTTCGTAAACCGCTAATTCCTAACGATCTACTTCGATTAATGCAAACTAAATCAGCAGATATAATCAAAACTAAAAGTCCACAACCTAGGAATAAAGAAACTGTACAGCAACAAAGTCTAAGATTGAATATTCTGGTTGCGGAAGATAATATTGTCAATCAAAGGATAATGCAAAAGCTGTTGAGCAAGCTAGGTCACTCGATGTCAATAGTAGACAATGGTAAATCTGCTCTGGACTTAATAAAAACGGGAATTAATTTTGACCTCATTTTAATGGATATGATGATGCCAATAATGAGTGGAATAGAAACAACACTTGCTATCAGGCATTGGGAATCTCAGAAAAATAAAATCAATTCCCTTCATATTATTGCGATGACTGCTAATGCTGGAAAAGAAGATCGCAAGCAATGCTTAGAAGCCGGTATGGATGATTTTATTAGTAAGCCTATTTTAAAAGAAGCATTAAAACAAAAATTAGTTGAGGTCAGTAAAATCCAATTAAGATCCGTATGGAATAGTAAAAGTGACCGTGCATAGTCTATTTGAATTAGACGAATTCAATCAATTTATCGGGACTGGAAGAAACTTATATCTAGGCTTTTATTCTAATAAGCTTGTTTCAATCTCTGGTAATCAGTCGCTTATCTCAGTCAAATTACAGCAAAATTTCGATGATATTTTTCATGAAATTCCTGAATTAATTGAAGAAAAACTAAGATGTATAAGTGAGCAATTTTGCCTCACAAGTATTGAAATAGCGGGAAGGTTTTTAGAAATTTCGATGTTTTTTAAAAACGAATATCTCTTTATACAGTTGAGCGATATCACAGATTTTCAACGTACTGAAAATTATCTAAGAGAAAGTGAAGAAAGATTTAGGACACTTTGTGATTCCTCTTACGAAGCAATAGCAATCTTGAAAGATGACATAATCATTGATTGTAATCAAAGTTTGGGGAAATTACTTTCAATGCCAACATATGAAATATTGGGTCAAAAATTCATCAACTTCATCGAAAAAAATAAACAAAAAAGTATCGATAATAATATTCGAAAAGCTAATAATAAAAGATTGGAAACTAAACTCATAAGATCTAATTCGTCTAAGCTAGCAGTCGAATTAAATATTCGATTTATTCAATCTGATAAAAAAAATGTGCGTGTAATCTCATTAAGAGATATCACCCAAAGATTAGCCAATGAGGCTGCTATAAAATTTCAAAATCAGCAACTACAAGCTTCTTATGCAGAACTTAAAAATATTCAAAATCAATTAATTCAAGTTGAAAAAGTTGCATCCCTTGGCACCATGGCAGCTGGAATAGCACATGAAATTTCTCAACCTTTGAATGCACTTAAAATTACAGTAGATGCTATGGAGTTTTGGTTTCAAAAAGGGCGAAAACAAAGCCCTGAGAACATAAGACGCAAGATTTTGAAAATAGCTGAATATGCTAACCGCATTACCGAAATTATTAATCTAATAAGGTCCATATATCAGGAAGACCATTCATTGGAAATATCTGAAGTCAATATTATTGAATCATTAAAGAAAGCTTTACAAGTATTACAGTCTGATTCAAAAAATTCTCATATTTCAATCGAGTATGAAATTGAAGATAACCTTCCCAAGGTGAAAGCACATCCAATTTATGTAGAACAAATTTTTATAAATATAATACGGAATGCCTTAAATGCTTTATTTGAAGTAAAAAATGGAAAAGTTGAAATATCGCTCTTCCTTAAAGAGAATCGAGTTTGTATAAAAATATCGGACAACGGTCCTGGATTAGGAGATAATCCATCACGAGTTTTTGATCCATTTTTTAGTCTGAATCATAAAATTAAGGGTATGGGCCTAGGACTGGCGTTGGTTAGAGCAATCGTGATAGCTTGGAATGGAAAAATAACTGCATACAATCGGTGTGAGTCTAATAAATCTGTGTACCAAGGAGCCATATTCCTTATTGAATTACCGGTTAGTAAGGAAGTATTCTAGTTTATGTATATACTCTTGGTAGATGATGAAAAAAATAGTCGAGAGAGTGTAGCGGAGTTTCTAGAGGAACTTGGTCATCAAGTTCAACAATCTGATAATGCTGGCACAGCAACTCGACTATTCAAGGAGCATACTTACTCTCTGGTCATTACAGATATTAAAATGCCCGGAATGGATGGTATTGAATTTCTAAAAATTCTTAAAAAATCTTCCAAGGGGAAGAGTTCTGATATTATTGTATATACAGGCTACGGTGATATAGATACTGCAATCGCAAGCCTAAGAGCAGGTGCTTATGATTATCTTCAAAAACCAATTAATATCCAGGAGTTAGCTCATTTAGTAGAAAAAATTGTAGAAAAACAATATCTACTCAATGAAAACCAACGACTTATATCTAAAGTTGGAAAAGATGTTTCTAAGGTAATAGATGAATCAAAGACTGTATCTATAAATGGATATAATCAACCTGTAAAGTCTAATGGTCTGAAGGATTTTGAAGCCTCTTCAAAGGTAATGCAGGAATTGGTTCGGCAATGCAAAATTTATCATTTAGATCCTGATATACCAGTATTAATTGAAGGTGAAACAGGAACTGGTAAAGAAATGTTAGCCCGCTTAATCCATTTTG